>NZ_JACARZ010000095.1:0-27249 GCF_013386315.1 Pseudomonas sp. P7779
CCCAGATCCCACAACCCGTTGATTAATGATGGCATCCGCTCAGCTATACTCCTCTCCATTTGAATGGCCCTTGAGGAATTACTGTGAAGAACTGGACCTTGCGCCAACGGATTTTGGCGAGCTTTGCGGTCATCATCGCGATCATGCTGCTGATGGTAGTGGTCTCGTATTCACGCCTGTTGAAGATCGAGGCCGGCGAAGAGTCAGTCCGCGATGACGCAGTCCCCGGGGTCTACCTAAGCTCCATGATCCGCAGCGCATGGGTCGACAGCTACCTCGACACCCTCGACATCATCGGCCTGCGCAAAGACAAGACACTCACCGAAGCCGACAAGGCCGACTACAAGTCCTTCGAAGCGCGCATCATCACGCAAATGGCCAATTACAAGGCAACTATCAACGGCGCTGAGGATCAGGCCGAGTTCGATAAGTTCGAAGCCCTGCACCAGGCCTACAACAAGGCTTTGGCCGCAGTCACTGAAAACCTGCAACGCAATGACGTCGCCGCCGCCCGCAAAGTGTTCGACGAAGAGCTGACCCCGACCTGGACCGCAGGCCGCATGAAGCTCAACGACATCATCACCGAAAACAAAAACGTCGCGGACCGCGCCACCAACGCTATCGACGACGCCGTGTCCGCTGCAAAAATCAGCATGGGCGTCTCGCTGATCCTCGCGATCCTCGCCGCCGGCCTCTGCGGCCTGCTGCTGATGCGCGCGATCATGGCGCCGATGAAACGCATCGTCGACATCCTCGAAACCATGCGCACCGGCGACTTGAGCAAACGCCTGAACCTCGAACGCAAGGACGAATTCGGCGCAGTAGAGACCGGCTTCAACGACATGATGACCGAGCTCACCGCCCTGGTGTCCCAGGCACAGCGCTCTTCGGTACAAGTCACTACCTCGGTCACCGAGATTGCCGCGACTTCCAAGCAACAACAGGCCACGGCCACTGAAACCGCCGCGACGACCACCGAGATCGGCGCTACTTCGCGGGAGATCGCTGCTACTTCCAAGGACTTGGTCCGTACCATGACCGAAGTCTCCACCGCCGCCGACCAGGCCTCGGTGGCCGCCGGCTCCGGCCAGCAAGGCCTGGCGCGCATGGAAGAAACCATGCACTCGGTGATGGGCGCGGCCGACCTGGTGAACGCCAAGCTGGCGATCCTCAATGAGAAGGCCGGCAACATCAACCAGGTGGTGGTGACCATCGTCAAGGTCGCCGACCAGACCAACCTGTTGTCCCTCAACGCTGCCATCGAGGCCGAGAAGGCCGGTGAGTACGGTCGCGGGTTTGCCGTGGTAGCCACCGAAGTGCGGCGCCTGGCCGACCAGACCGCCGTGGCCACCTACGACATCGAGCAGATGGTGCGCGAGATCCAGTCGGCGGTGTCGGCCGGGGTGATGGGCATGGACAAGTTCTCTGAAGAAGTGCGCCGTGGCATGTTCGAGGTGCAGCAGGTGGGCGAGCAGCTGTCGCAGATCATCCATCAGGTGCAGGCCCTGGCGCCGCGGGTGTTGATGGTCAACGAAGGCATGCAGGCCCAGGCCACCGGCGCCGAGCAGATCAACCATGCGCTGGTGCAGTTGGGCGATGCCAGCAGCCAGACCGTGGAGTCCCTGCGTCAGGCCAGCTTTGCCATCGACGAGCTGAGCCAGGTCGCCGTCGGCCTGCGCAGCGGCGTGTCGCGTTTTAAAGTCTGATGAACGACCTCGCGGCTAAACGCGGTGCCGTTGCGGCAGTGAAGAAAGCACTGTTCCTGGTGTTTCACATCGGTAATGAACGGTATGCCCTCAAGGCCACGGAAGTGGCCGAGGTGCTGCCGCGCCTGCCGCTCAAGCCCATTGCCCATGCGCCTGCGTGGGTCGCCGGGATCTTTGCCCATCGCGGGGCAATGGTGCCGGTGATCGATCTCAGTGCCTTGACCTTCGGTACGCCGGCCCAGGCCCGCACCAGCACGCGCCTGGTGTTGGTCAATTATCAGCCGGATGCACTCACTCCGGCACGCTGGCTGGGGCTGATCCTCGAACAGGCCACCGATACCCTGCGCTGTGACCCGGCGGAGTTCCAGCCCTACGGCCTGGACAACCGCCAGGCACGTTACCTGGGCCCGGTGCGCGAAGACGAGCGTGGCTTGATGCAGTGGATCGGCGTGGCGGACCTGCTGACGGCTGACGTGCAGGCGCTGCTGTTTGCCGCGGGCGAGGAGGGTTGATGAGCAGTGATCAACGCTTCTTCGACTTCCTTAAGGAGCGCATTGGCCTGGACGTTGCCTCGGTGGGCGAAGCGATCATCGAGCGTGCCGTACGCCAGCGCAGCATGGCGCTCAGCGCGCAGACCGCCGATCAATACTGGCAGCAATTGCAGGCCTCCACCGACGAACAGCAAGCGCTGATCGAAGCGGTGATCGTCCCCGAAACCTGGTTTTTCCGTTACCCCGAATCCTTCGCCACCCTGGGTCGGCTGGCGGTCACCCGCCTGGCCGAAATCAAGCAGATGCGCGCCCTGCGGATCCTCAGCCTGCCGTGTTCCACCGGCGAAGAACCCTATTCGATTGCCATGGCCTTGCTCGACGCCGGGCTGGCACCGCATCAGTTCAAGGTGCAGGGCATGGACGTCAGCCCGCTGTCGGTGGAGCGCGCCCGCCGTGGG
Organism: Pseudomonas sp. P7779; assembly: GCF_013386315.1. NCBI lineage: Bacteria > Pseudomonadati > Pseudomonadota > Gammaproteobacteria > Pseudomonadales > Pseudomonadaceae > Pseudomonas > Pseudomonas sp. P7779. The sequence continues at coordinate 2,656 of NZ_JACARZ010000095.1, forward strand.
GTGTACGGCAAGAATTCGTTTCGCGGCCAGGACCTCGAGTTCCGCGATCGCCACTTCACCGATCAAACCGACGGCTACCGGATTGCCGACCGGGTACGCGAACAAGTGCGCCTGCAGGTGGGCAACCTGCTGGACCCCACGCTGCTGGCCAACGAGCCCACCTACGATTTTGTGTTCTGCCGCAACCTGCTGATCTACTTCGACCAGCCGACCCAGAAGCAGGTGTTTGAAGTGCTCAAGGGCCTGACCCATGTCGACGGCGTGCTGTTTATCGGGCCTGCCGAAGGCAGCCTGCTGGGGCGCCTGGGCATGCGTTCGATTGGCGTGCCGCAGTCGTTTGCCTTCAGCCGGCATGCGGAGCCCGCGCCTGAACCGGTATTTGTGCCGATGCCCGCGCCGATTCCTCAGCGCAGTGCCGCGCCTATCCCGACCAGGCCCCGGCCGTTCAGCACCGTCAGTGCCCAAGTGGTACCGATCAAGCCGCCGCCGCAGTCGGACGCCGCCGATCTGCTCAGTCAGATTGCGACCCTGGCCAATGAAGGCAAGAGCCTGGAAGCCCGTGCTGCCTGCGAGCGTTATTTGCAGAGCCATCCGCCGGCGGCCCAGGTGTTTTATTGGCTGGGCCTGCTCAGCGATGTGGCCGGCAGCGCCCTGGAAGCCCAGGGTTATTACAGAAAAGCCTTGTACCTGGAACCCCAGCACCCGCAGGCCTTGATGCACCTGGCCGCGTTGCTCGAGTCCCAGGGCGATGTCGCCGGCGCCCGGCGTTTGCAGGCTCGTGCCGCGCGCAGCGAGCGAGCTGACAGTGAGCGTAAATCATGACCCTGGATCCCGAGCTGAACCTGACCCTGGCCGATACCCAGGCCATCGATGACTGCTGGAACCGCATCGGCATCCACGGTGACAAGTCCTGCCCGCTGCTGGCCGAGCACATTCACTGTCGCAATTGCTCGGTGTATTCCGCCGCCGCCACGCGCCTGCTCGACCGTTATGCCTTGCAGCAGGACGATCACCGCCCCGTCGCGACGCCGGAAGTCGAGGGTGATGTCCTCACCCGTTCGCTGCTGATGTTCCGCCTCGGCGAAGAATGGCTGGGCATCGCCACTCGCTGCCTGGTGGAAGTGGCGCCGTTGCAGCCGATCCATTCCTTGCCCCATCAGCGTTCCCGCGCCTTGCTGGGCGTGGCCAACGTGCGTGGCGCACTGGTGGCGTGCCTGTCCCTGGTGGAATTGCTGGGGCTGGACAGCACCGGCAGCGGCCCCAGTGGCGCACGAATCATGCCGCGCATGCTGATCATCGCGGCGCAGGACGGCCCCGTGGTGGTGCCGGTGGACGAAGTGGACGGTATCCATGCCATTGATGAACGGACCTTGAACGCGGCGTCTGCCTCCGGCACCCAGGCCAGCGCCCGCTATACCCAAGGGGTGTTGCAGTGGAAAGGCCGCAGCCTGCGCTGGCTGGACGAGGCGCAATTGTTGTCTGCCGTGACCCGGAGCCTCACATGACCCCCGACCAGATGCGCGATGCCTCGCTGCTGGAGCTGTTCAGCCTGGAAGCCGACGCCCAGACCCAGGTGCTCAGCGCCGGCCTGCTGGCCCTGGAGCGCAACCCGACCCAGGCCGACCAGCTCGAAGCCTGCATGCGCGCCGCCCATTCCCTGAAGGGCGCGGCGCGGATTGTCGGGGTGGACGCGGGGGTCAGCGTGGCCCATGTGATGGAAGATTGCCTGGTCAGCGCCCAGGAAAGCCGCTTGTACCTGCTGCCGGAACATATCGACGCACTGCTGCAAGGCACCGATTTGCTGATGCGCATTGCCACGCCGGGCAACACCGTGGGCCCGGCGGACATCGAGTCCTATGTGGCATTGATGGAGCGGTTGCTCGATCCGTCGCAGAAAGTCGCGCCGCCCGCTGCGCCAAAGCCTGCGCCGCCGCCCACACCCGCGCCAGAACCTGAATTGTCGATGGAAGCGCTGCTGACCCTGCCGCCGGAGCCCGAGCCCGCGCCGCCGGTCAGTGCCGAACTGCCACGCCAAAATAAGCGCATGACCGAAGGCGGCGAGCGGGTGTTGCGGGTGACCGCCGAACGTTTGAACAGCCTGTTGGACCTGTCCAGCAAGTCCCTGGTGGAAACCCAGCGGCTCAAGCCTTACCTCGCCAGCTTGCAACGCCTCAAGCGCATCCAGAGCAACAGCGCCCGCGCCCTGGAAAACCTCGACGGCCACCTCAAGACCGTCGACCTGAGCCTGGAAGCCCAGGAAGCGCTGGCTGATACCCGCCGCCTGTTGAGCGAAGCCCAGGCGCTGCTCGCGGAAAAAACCGCCGAAATCGACGAGTTCGGCTGGCAGGCCGGGCAACGCGCCCAAGTCTTGTACGACACGGCGCTGGCGTGCCGCATGCGGCCGTTTGCCGACGTGCTGGCCGGGCAGGTGCGCATGGTGCGTGACCTGGGCCGCAGCCTCGGTAAACAGGTACGCCTGGAAATCGAAGGCGAGAAAACCCAGGTCGACCGCGATGTGCTGGAAAAACTCGAAGCGCCGCTGACCCATTTACTGCGCAATGCTGTGGACCACGGCATTGAAATGCCCGAGCAACGCCTGCTGGCGGGCAAACCGGCTGAAGGCCTGATCCGCCTGCGGGCGTCTCACCAGGCCGGCTTGCTGGTGTTGGAGTTGAGCGACGACGGTAACGGTGTCGACCTGGAGCGCCTGCGCGGCACCATCGTCGACCGGCATTTGTCGCCGGCGGAAACCGCCCTGCGCCTGAGCGAAGAGGAACTGCTCACGTTCCTGTTCCTGCCGGGGTTCAGCCTGCGGGACAAGGTCACCGAGGTCTCGGGGCGCGGGGTCGGCCTGGATGCGGTGCAGCATATGGTGCGCCAGTTGCGCGGCGCGGTGGTGCTGGAGCAGACGGCGGGGCAGGGCAGTCGCTTCCACCTGGAAGTGCCGTTGACCCTATCGGTAGTGCGCAGCCTGGTGGTGGAAGTTGGCGAAGAGGCCTACGCCTTCCCGCTGGCCCACATCGAGCGCATGTGCGATCTTGCGCCCGACGACATCGTGCAACTGGAAGGCCGCCAGCATTTCTGGCACGAAGGCCGGCATGTCGGCCTGGTCGCCGCCAGCCAGTTGCTGCAGCGCCCGCCGGGGCAGGGCAGTCAGGAAACCCTGAAGGTCGTGGTGATCCGCGAGCGCGATGCGGTCTACGGGATTGCCGTGGAGCGTTTTATCGGCGAACGCACGCTGGTGGTATTACCCCTGGACGACCGGTTGGGCAAGGTCCAGGACATCTCCGCCGGAGCGTTGCTCGATGACGGTTCGGTGGTGCTGATCGTCGACGTCGAAGACATGTTGCGATCGGTGGACAAACTGCTGAATACCGGTCGTCTGGAGCGCATCGCCCGACGCACCCAGCAAACCCTCGAAGCACCGCGCAAGCGTATTCTGGTGGTGGATGACTCGCTGACCGTGCGCGAGCTGCAACGCAAATTGTTACTTAATCGCGGTTATGAAGTGGCCGTGGCAGTCGATGGCATGGATGGCTGGAACGCGCTGCGCTCCGAAGACTTCGACCTGCTGATCACGGACATTGATATGCCTCGCATGGACGGTATTGAATTGGTCACACTCTTGCGCCGTGATACTCGCCTGCAATCCCTGCCGGTGATGGTTGTTTCCTACAAGGATCGGGAAGAAGACCGTCGTCGTGGACTGGACGCCGGCGCCGACTATTATCTAGCCAAGGCCAGCTTCCATGACGACGCGCTGTTGGACGCGGTGGTGGAGCTGATCGGAGGAGCACGGGCATGAGGATTGCGATCGTCAATGACATGCCCATGGCCGTGGAGGCCTTGCGCCGGGCGTTGAGCCTAGAGCCGGCCCACGAAGTGGTGTGGGTTGCGGGCAACGGCCTGGAAGCAGTGCAGCGTTGCGCCGAGTTCACGCCCGACCTGATTCTGATGGACCTGATCATGCCGGTGATGGACGGTGTGGAGGCCACCCGGCAGATCATGGCCGAGACGCCCTGTGCGATCCTGATTGTCACCGTCGACCGCCAGGCCAACGTCAGCCGTGTATTCGAAGCCATGGGCCATGGCGCCCTGGACGTGGTTGACACGCCTGCACTGGGCGTGGGCAATCCGAAGGACGCCGCGGCACCGCTGTTGCGCAAGATCCTCAATATCGGCTGGCTGATTGGCCAGCGTGGCAGCCGCGTGCGGGCCGAGCCTGCGCCCCAGCGGGCCACGGGCAAACGCCAGAGCCTGGTGGCCATCGGTTCGTCCGCAGGCGGCCCGGCTGCCCTGGAATCCCTGCTCAAGGGCTTGCCCCGGGACTTCTCGCCGGCCATTGTGCTGGTGCAGCATGTGGACCAGGTGTTCGCCGCCGGCATGGCCGAATGGCTGAGCAGTGCCTCGGGCCTGCCGGTGCGCCTGGCCCGGGAAGGCGAGCCGCCCCAAAGCGGTGTCGTGTTGCTGGCGGGCACCAATCATCACATTCGTCTGCTGAAGAACGGCACGCTGGCCTACACCGCAGAGCCTGTGAACGAGATTTACCGGCCGTCCATCGACGTGTTTTTCGAGAGCGTCGCCAGCTACTGGAATGGCGATGCCGTTGGCGTGCTGCTGACGGGGATGGGGCGTGATGGCGCCCAGGGACTTAAGTTGATGCGTCAGCAAGGCTACCTGACCATCGCGCAGGACCAGCAAAGCTGTGCTGTTTACGGCATGCCCAAAGCGGCAGCGGCGATTGACGCGGCTGTTGAAATTCGCCCATTGGACAGAATTGCGCCACGATTGCTGGAGGTATTCGCAAAATGACCGATATCACACGCTGTCCTGGCCTGCAGGTAGTAATTCAGGTGACCGTAAATGAATGATTTGCAGCTCGACGACTTCAAGACCGACGAAAACGCCGCCATGGTGCTGCTCGTCGACGACCAGGCGATGATCGGCGAGGCCGTACGCCGGGGCCTGGCCCATGAAGACAATATCGACTTCCACTTTTGCGCCGACCCGCACCAGGCCATTGCCCAGGCGATCCGTATCAAGCCGACGGTGATCCTGCAGGACCTGGTGATGCCGGGTCTCGATGGCCTGACCCTGGTGCGCGAATACCGCAATCACCCGGCGACGCAGAACATCCCGATCATCGTGCTTTCCACCAAGGAAGACCCGCTGATCAAGAGCGCGGCGTTTGCTGCCGGGGCCAACGATTACCTGGTCAAGCTGCCGGATAACATCGAACTGGTGGCGCGCATCCGCTATCACTCGCGCTCCTACATGACCCTGTTGCAACGGGACGCGGCCTACCGGGCGCTGCGGGTCAGCCAACAGCAGTTGCTGGACACCAACCTGGTGCTGCAACGGCTGATGAACTCCGACGGCCTGACCGGGCTGTCCAATCGCCGGCATTTCGACGAATACCTGGAACTGGAATGGCGCCGCGCCATGCGTGACCAGACCCAACTGTCGCTGCTGATGATCGACGTGGACTTCTTCAAGACCTACAACGACAGTTTCGGCCACCTGGAAGGCGACGAGGCGTTGCGCAAGGTGGCGGCGACCATTCGTGATGCCAGCAGCCGTCCTTCGGATTTGCCGGCGCGTTATGGCGGTGAAGAGTTTGCCCTGGTGCTGCCCAATACCTCGCCGGGTGGGGCACGGCTGGTGGCCGAGAAGCTGCGCCAGGCGGTGGCTAGCCTGAAAATTCCGCACATTGCCCCGGCAGAAGGGGCGAGCCTGACCATCAGTATTGGCTTGGCGACCATGACCCCGGTGCAGGGCACCGATTGCCGGCAATTGATCTCGGCGGCGGACAAGGGCTTGTACCTGGCCAAGCACAATGGGCGCAATCAGGTGGGGATCGAGTAGGGAATACGGTCTGCGGGATGTCGCAGACCTAATGTGGGAGCGGGCTTGCTCGCGAATGCGGTGTGTCAGTCAATGCATCTGGCGACTGAACCACCGCATTCGCGAGCAAGCCCGCTCCCACATTTGATCTTCATCGCTGTCTGGATGGTGCATATCCCCGCCTTTTCGGCCAAGCGGACTGCCGTTATCAGCCGTTTGTCGTTATACTCGTCGGCTTTCAAAAGTTCGCCAACGAGTGCTGCCCGCCATGGAAATCAACCCGATCCTTAACACCATCAAGGACCTGTCCGAGCGCTCCGAAACTATTCGGGGGTATCTTTGACTACGATCAAAAGCATGAGCGTCTGACCGAAGTCAATCGCGAGCTTGAAGATCCGGCTGTCTGGAACAAACCTGAATATGCCCAGGAACTGGGCCGCGAGCGCGCTGCGCTGGCGCAGATCGTCGACACCCTCGACGAATTGAACACCGGTCTGGGCGATTGCCGCGACCTGCTGGACATGGCCGTCGAAGAAAACGACGAAGGCGCAGTGGGCGATGTCGTCGCCGAGCTGGCCCGTCTCGAGGAAAACCTCGCCAAACTCGAATTCCGCCGCATGTTCAGCCATGAAATGGACCCGAACAACGCCTACCTGGACATCCAGGCCGGTTCCGGCGGCACCGAAGCCCAGGACTGGGCCAACATCCTGTTGCGCATGTACCTGCGCTGGGCCGACAAACGCGGTTTCGACGCGACCATCATGGAACTGTCGGCCGGTGAAGTCGCCGGCATCAAGGGCGCGACCGTGCACATCAAGGGCGAATACGCCTTTGGCTGGCTGCGGACCGAGATCGGCGTACACCGCCTGGTGCGCAAGAGCCCGTTCGACTCCGGCAACCGTCGCCACACGTCGTTCTCCGCCGTTTTCGTCTCGCCAGAGATCGACGACAAGGTGGAAATCGAGATCAACCCGGCAGACCTGCGGATCGACACCTACCGTTCCTCCGGTGCCGGTGGCCAGCACGTAAACACCACCGACTCGGCCGTACGTATTACCCACGTACCGACCAATACCGTGGTGAGCTGCCAGAACGAACGTTCCCAGCACGCGAACAAGGACACCGCCATGAAAATGCTGCGGGCCAAGTTGTACGAGCAGGAAATGCAGAAACGCAACGCCGCGTCCCAGGCGCTGGAAGACACCAAGTCGGATATCGGCTGGGGTCACCAGATCCGCTCGTATGTGCTCGACGCGTCGCGGATCAAGGATCTGCGTACCAACATCGAACGCAGCGACTGCGACAAGGTGCTCGACGGTGATATCGACGAATACCTGGAAGCCAGCCTGAAATCTGGCCTGTAACTCCTTTGTAGGAGCCGGCTTGCCGGCGATCCCCGGCCGCAGGCCGGGGACAACGAACCTGATGGAAAATTTAAAGACATGAGCGACCAACAACTCGACCCGCAAGCCCTGCAACAGGAAGAAAACTCCCTGATCGCCCTGCGCAAGGAAAAGCTTGCTGCCGAGCGCGCCAAGGGCAATGCCTTCCCGAACGACTTCCGCCGCGAAAACTACTGCGATGCCTTGCAGAAACAGTACGCGGACAAGACCAAGGAAGAGCTGGCAGAGGCTGCAATCCCGGTCAAGGTTGCCGGTCGCATCATGCTCAACCGTGGCTCGTTCATGGTGATCCAGGACATGACCGGTCGCATCCAGGTCTACGTCAACCGTAAAACCCTGTCCGAAGAAACCCTGGCCTCGGTGAAAACCTGGGACATGGGCGACATCATTGCCGCCGAAGGCACCCTGGCCCGTTCCGGCAAGGGTGACCTGTACGTTGAAATGACCAGCGTGCGCCTGCTGACCAAATCCCTGCGCCCGCTGCCGGACAAGCACCACGGCCTGACCGACACCGAGCAGCGCTATCGCCAGCGCTACGTTGACCTGATCGTCAACGAAGAAGTGCGCCAGACCTTCCGCGTGCGTTCGCAGGTTATTGCGCACATCCGCAGCTTCCTGATGAAGCGCGACTTCCTCGAAGTTGAAACACCGATGCTGCAAACCATCCCGGGTGGTGCCGCAGCCAAGCCGTTCGAAACCCACCACAACGCGCTGGACATGGAAATGTTCCTGCGTATTGCGCCTGAGCTGTACCTCAAGCGGCTTGTTGTTGGCGGCTTCGAAAAAGTGTTCGAGATCAACCGCAACTTCCGTAACGAAGGCGTTTCGACCCGTCACAACCCTGAATTCACCATGTTGGAGTTCTACCAGGCCTACGCCGACTACGAAGACAACATGGACCTGACCGAGGAACTGTTCCGCGAACTGGCGCAACTGGTCCTGGGCACCACCGACGTGCCGTACGGCGACAAGGTGTTCCACTTCGGCGAGCCGTTCGTGCGCCTGTCGGTGTTCGACTCGATCCTCAAGTACAACCCTGAGCTGACCGCCGATGACCTGAACGACATCGACAAGGCCCGCGCCATCGCCAAGAAAGCCGGCGCCAAGGTGCTGGGCTTCGAAGGCCTGGGCAAATTGCAGGTGATGATTTTCGAAGAGCTGGTGGAGCACAAGCTGGAGCAGCCGCACTTCATTACCCAGTACCCGTTCGAAGTGTCGCCGCTGGCCCGTCGCAACGATGACAACCCGAACGTCACCGACCGTTTCGAGCTGTTCATCGGCGGCCGTGAAATCGCCAACGCCTACTCCGAGCTGAACGATGCCGAAGACCAGGCCGAGCGCTTCATGGCCCAGGTGGCCGACAAGGACGCTGGCGACGACGAGGCGATGCACTATGACGCCGACTTCGTACGCGCCCTGGAATACGGCATGCCGCCTACCGCCGGTGAAGGTATCGGCATCGACCGGTTGGTGATGTTGTTGACCAACTCGCCGTCGATCCGTGACGTGATCTTGTTCCCGCACATGCGGCCACAAGCGTAACCGTAGCGAAATCCGAAGCCGCCTTTTATAAGGCGGCTTTTTTATGTGGCGTTTATAAGCGTCAAGTAAACAGCGCCAGGTGATCGTTCCCACGCTCCGCGTGGGAACGCAGCCCGTGACGCTCCGCGTCACACTGTGGAGGAAGATCCGTCGTGAACCGCGTAATGGCTCAAAAGGATGCCGCCGGCATTGCCGCTGCCGTGGCTGAAAGTGTTCAGTACCAGGGCCGCAAGGCCAGTCGCCGGGGCAGTGAGCAGCGCAGGCAGGACATTCTCGATGCAGCGATGCGCATCGTGGTACGCGAAGGCGTGCGTGCCGTGCGTCACCGTGCTGTGGCGGCGGAAGCCGGTGTGCCGTTGTCGGCCACCACCTATTACTTCAAGGACATCGACGACCTGCTCACCGACACCTTCGCCCAATATGTGGAGCGCAGCGCCGCGTTCATGGGCAAGTTGTGGGTGCGTAATGAAGGCCTGCTGCGCGAGATGGTGGCTTATGGCGACGGCAGCCCGCAGTCGCGCTCGCAACTGGCCGATGACATCGCGCGCCTGACCGCCGATTACGTGCAACGCCAATTGCTCAACCGCCGTGAGCACCTGATGGCCGAGCAGGCGTTTCGCCAGGAAGCGCTGCTGAACCCGCGCCTGGCCGAGCTGGTGCGCTCCCACCAGCAAATCCTGCTGCAGGGCACTTGCCAGTTTTTCCAGGTATTGGGTTCCCGCGAGCCGCAACAGGATGCCAAAGTGTTGACGGCGATTATCGGTCGGATGGAATATCAGGGCCTGCTGGGCGGCGCAGAGCCTCTGACCAGCGAAGAAATGCTTGAGATCCTCAAGCGTTACATGCATTTGGTGTTGGCTTCGGTCTGACACAGGGGATTGTCCAATGAAAGCCTGGCGCGTCGTCGTGATCGCCTTGTCGTTCCTGTTGCTCAGCGGTTGCCTGGTGACCTTCAAGGACCCGTTGCCCGCCAGCGAGGCGGCGCCTGATGGTCTGCTTGGCAAATGGGCCAGCAAAAACGCCTGGGGTGAGCCGCTCAACCTGCAAATCAGCCGCGTCGGTAAGCACCGCTACAAAGCCGTGAGCTACCCTAAGGCCAAGCCGGGCCAGCGGGATGAATACCTGTTCACGGTTTCCCGGCATGGCAGCCGCTGGTATCTGTCGGCGCCATTGCCGGCCAGGTTCGGCGGGCATTACATCCTCGCCGGGTTCGAATTGAATGATGAGCACGAGCTGGTGGTCTACAACCTCGACCTGGATCAGGTCCACCAGGCGGTCGGCCAGAAGGTCCTGAGTGGCAGCACCGTCGAAACCGTCGAGGGTGCCGGTGTGTTGATCGACAGTTCCATGGCCCGGGTATTTGCGTACCTGGATGATCCGGCCAATGCCGATGTGTTCGTCGAAGCCGTGCGCTACCAGCGTGCAGGCAAATAACGTTTAAAGAGGAAGTACCGGGTGGACGATTACCAGCAGACGATACGCGCCTTGTCCGATCGCATTGTGCTGGCGCAAACACCGATTCGCGTCCTCGACGCCGTGAAGTGGGACGAGAATATTCGCCAGGGATTCCTCAAGGCCAAGGGCAAGGAAATGCCGGCGGTGGACCGCGACTACTACCTGACCCGGCCGCTGTCGTTCGATTCCAGCGCGGTGAAGCTGGAGTTCCAGAACATCGAGCGTGACATCACCCGCCAGCTTGGCCAGTTCAACCCGGTCGGGCAGATCATGCGGCGCATGTGCAAGGAGTACCGCATGGTGGTGCGCATGCTCGAAGCGCGGGGCACCGAGGATTTCGGCCTGATCTCCCAGGAGCTGTATGGCGCCGCTTCCGATGCGTTCCATGCCGGTGACCCGACCCTGGCCGACCTCGGCCTGATGATGTCGGACTACCTGAACAATATCGATGGCCGTGGCGACCTCAAGGACGAAGCCAAGACCCTGACCGCCAAGGACGCCGTCAACCTGCTGCAGAGCCGCCTGAACAAGGTATTCGGCGAGGCCGAGGAAACCATCCGGGTGTTCGAGTCCGACGGTATCGTGGCGGATGCGGCGGCAGGTGCCGACTACATCAAGATCCGCGCCGACGCGATGTTCAACGACCGCGACGTGCGCGCCCTGGAGGTCCATGAAGGCCTGGTGCACGTGGGCACCACCCTCAATGGGCAAAACCAGCCGATCTGCACCTTCCTGTCCAAGGGCCCGCCCTCGTCGACCGTGACCCAGGAAGGCCTGGCGATCCTGATGGAAATCATCACCTTCGCCTCCTACCCCAGCCGCCTGCGCAAGCTGACCAACCGCACTCGCGCCATTCATATGGTGGAGCAGGGAGCCGACTTCCTGCAGGTGTTCGAATTCTTCCGCGAGCAGGGCTTTGAGATGGCGGAAAGCTACGGCAACGCCAGCCGGGTTTTCCGTGGGTCGACGCCTACGGGTCTGCCGTTTACCAAGGATTTGTCCTACCTCAAGGGCTTTATCATGGTTTACAACTACATTCAGTTGGCCGTGCGCAAAGGCAAGCTGGAGCAAGTGCCGTTGTTGTTCTGCGGCAAGACCACCCTGGAAGACATGCGTACCCTGCGCCAACTGGTGGACGAAGGCCTGGTGGTGCCACCCAAATACCTGCCGGATCAGTTCCGCGACATGAATGCGTTGGCGGCGTGGATGTGTTTCTCCAACTTCCTCAACCATTTGAGCCTGGACCGGATCGAGGCGGATTACTCCAATATCCTTTAACGATATCTCTGAAGGAACTCAGTCAAAATGTGGGAGCGGGCTTGCTCGCGAATGCGGTGTATCAGCAACAGATGTGGTTACTGAATCACCGCATTCGCGAGCAAGCCCGCTCCCACCTTTGATCTCCATAGGTCTTCAGGATCGTTCCCAACCCATTCACGAGGCTTCAACGGATGAGAATCCTCGGCATTCTTTGCCTGCTACTGACCCTTAACGGCTGCAGCTCCTTATTGTTCTATCCGGAGCGCGGCATGCCGTTCACCCCGGAAAAGGCTCGCCTGCAATACCGTGACGTCACATTGACCACCGCCGATGGCCTGAAGCTCCACGCCTGGTGGCTGCCGGCCAAGGCCGGCGTGCCGCTCAAGGGCACGGTGCTGCACCTGCACGGCAATGGCGGCAATCTCGCCTGGCACCTCGGCGGCAGCTGGTGGCTGCCGGAGCAGGGCTATCAAGTGCTGTTGGTGGACTATCGCGGCTACGGGTTGTCCGAAGGCGAACCTTCGCTGCCGGCGGTTTACCAGGACATCGACGCCGCTTTCAAGTGGATCGACAGCGCCCCCGAAACCCAGGGCCAGCCACTGATCGTGCTGGGCCAAAGCCTGGGCGGCGCGCTAGTGGTGCACTACCTGGAGGAACATCCCGAACGTCAGCCGCAGCTCAAGGCGCTGGTACTGGACGGTGTGCCGGCCAGTTATCGTGACGTAGGACAATTCGCCCTCAGCACCTCCTGGCTAACATGGCCATTCCAGGTGCCGTTGTCGTGGCTGGTGCCGGACGCCGACAGTGCGATCAACGCCATGCCCCGGCTGACCGGCGTGCCGAAATTGTTATTCCATAGCCTGGATGACCCGATCGTGCCGCTCTCCAACGGCATTCGTCTGTATCAGGCTGCGCCGCCACCGCGGGTGCTGCAACTGACCCGGGGTGGCCACGTGCAAACCTTTGCCGACAAGACCTGGCAAACCGTGATGCTGCGCTACCTGGACGACCCCCAGCATTTCAACGGGCTGCGCCGCCTGGGTGAAATCCCCAATTACCCGGCGGCCCCGAATTCCAACGCAGAGAACCCGCAATGAGCGAAGAACGCAACATGATCCCCCTGATCCTCACCGGCATCGGCACCATCATCGGTACCGTTGGCTGCCTGTGGTACTACGGCTATTTGCACTTCGCCAAGCCCGAGGATGCGTTGCTGCTCAGCGACTTCACCATGCTCAAGACCGTGCCGGGCGAGGATTACAAAATCTCCCTGACCCCGGCCGCCCAGGTGGCGCAATGCGTTGATGGCGTACTGGTGCTGTTTGATACCGAACAGAAAGGGCTGACCGGCGTACTGGTCAACAGCAAGAAGCAGGCAGTGCGTTGCATGGGGCAGGAAACGCCGCAATTGGAGCAGTAGCGCGAGCCAAGTGGGAAAGGTCTGGAACCATTTTAAGTGGATTGCCACAGATTCCGTACTGGCCAGCAGCGCTGGATCGGTTATCTCGGATACTTAATTTGGAGTCACTTGAATGGACATTCCTCGCGTAAACAACTCGTCTTCCCCATTCACTGCCGGTGCGGGGGGAGGTGATTCGCGACTTCAGCAATTGGAACAAGAGATTCAGAAGTTGAAGAACCAGATTGCCCAAGGAGGCGGTGGTGCACAGGGCGCGCAGGGCGAAGAAAGCCTTGAGGAAAGGCTCAAGAGGCTCGAGGCGGAGCTGGCCCAACTCAAAGGGCAGGCGGCTCCGGAGCAGGATAACTCGGCGCCAGTAAGCTACTGACCCGATGCTCTTGAAGCGCACTGGGACCTCTTGATTCCTGGCCTGCAAATAAAAGAATCCCGCCATTTGGCGGGATTTTTCATGCGGCCTCAAACGATCATTCAGCGACGGAGCGGGCGGCGTGGTGTGCGGGCTGGGCCCTCCGGTGCAGTCGTAGTTGATGATGGAAATATCTGGAACCGTATTGCGTAACGCACCACAGAAGCGATGTGATTTACACGAGTCGGGGCGAGAAGGTGGCGATAGATATTGCTGCAATAAGCAACATGGTGAACATGCTCAGGGGGCACGAGAAGCTGGAAATGCTCGACGCCGAGGATCATAAGCTCAAGCACTTGCTCGACAAGCTGTCGGAACATGGCTACGGCGGGAAGATAGAGCTACCAGCCGAGGATCCCAACCGACCTGTCCGGTTCGACGACCCGAAAAAAAACCCACAGTAACGTGGGTTTTTTTTCCAGCATCAATCGATCAGTTGGCCATCGAAGAACGTGGCTTGACCGGCTGGTTGTCGTTGGAGATGGTCACTTCAACGCGGCGGTTCATGGCGCGGCCCGAAACGCTGCCGTTATCGGCAACCGGGTATTCCTTGCCATAGCCCTGGGTCACGATGCGCGAGATATCCACACCCTGGTTGGCCAGTGCGCGCTGTACGGAAGCGGCGCGGCGCTCGGACAGGCTCTGGTTGTACGAGTCGGAACCGGTGCTGTCGGTGTAGCCTTCGACGATCACTTTACGGTCCGGGTTATCGCGCAGGAACTGCGCCAGCTTGGTGATGTTCACCAGGCCGCTGGACTTGAGGTCCGACTTGTTGGTGGCGAACAGCACGTCACCAAAGGTCACCAGTGTGCCGCGATCAGTCTGCTTGGCGTTCAAGCTGTCCTGCAGTTGCTTGATCTGCGCGTCACGGGCCTGCAGCAGGGCGCGGGCACGTTCGTCACCGGCGTTTTTCAGCTTGGCTTCGGACTCACGCAGGACGATGGTGTCCTTGGCCACTTCAACGCGCTGGTTGGTCAGGTAGGCCAGTTGGTCGACCTTCTTCTGGTCTTCCTTGTCGCGGTAGGCCTTGTCAGCCTTGTCCAGCCAGTCGCTGGCGTCTTTGGTTTCCAGCGCCGCTACCTTGGTAGCTTGCGGGTTGGCTTGCAGGGCCGAGAAGTTGGTCCGAGCGTTTTCCAGGTTCTGGTTCGGCGGGGTGGAGCAAGCCGCCAGAGCAACGCTCATCGCCAGCAGGGCAGGGATCATCAATTGTTTACGCATAGTCGTGTCGTCCTTTCAATTCGGTTTCGGGTGCAATGCAATCAGGGGCGGCGGCTTATTGTTGCGGCTGGATCACAGCCGGGCGCATGCCTTCCTGACGCAGCTCCTGAACAGCTTTCTGGGAATCCTTCACAGCCTGTTCGGCCTTGGCAGCCTGGGCTTTACGCTCTGCTACGCGAGCGTCCCACTCGGACTGTTCGGCCAGGCGACGGGCTTCGTCGTAGTTCTTGTCGTGCATGGCGATTTCAGCTTGCTTCAGTTTGTCCTGGGCAGACTTCATCTCCACGGCTGCGAACTCGGTACCGCCGGCGCTGACAGCGCTGTTCACCGCAGATTGGGTCACAGCGTATTGCTCGGTCGGCGGGTTGCCGGCGCAGCCAGCCAGTACGAAGCTGGTGCCGATTGCCAGCGCGGCCAATTTAAGCCCGCGCAGGTGGTTAAACGAGGTTTTGGCAGTGCTGGTCTTCATCGTCTTCAACTCCATTAGGTAACTCCTGAAAAACATCAAATCCATCTCCGGCTTGCAGTGTCTGCGGGGCCCGGCGGTTAGCTCAGGACGCCTATTCAAACGGCTGTTCCAAGTGATGGCTTACTGGCTGTGACCGGAGGCTTTTTTGAATAGTTCAGCGAAGATGGCGATTTGCCTAAAAAAATATTTGACTGAACGGTCAGCGTTTAAAAGTTGGAACTTTTGCATGGCGCAGCGGTATCCAGGGCCTGTGGGAGGCCCTGGATACGGGAGGTTAAGGGTTTTGAGGCGCAGGTTTACTAGTGTTTCTGCTTGTCGGACTGAGCTGACAAATCGTGCAGGTAACGCCGTGACAGGCTGAGAAAACGTGGGGTTGGGCCGACATCCTCATACAGCGGATCGCCTTCCTCATCGGTGGCAATCACCTGCTTGCCCTTGATGTAGGGAAAGCTCGCTTCCAGCTCTTCGAGGGCTGCGCCAATCAACTCGCCGAGCAGTTCTTCGGTATGGCGTTTGGGGTACATCTCGGAGATCGCCGCCAGCCTGGCGGCGGCTTCCACGTCCAGATGGATGGCGTATTCGGTTTTGGTCAGGCGACCCTTGGCGTTTTCTTCCCAATGCTGGGCCAGTTCTCGGATTTTCATGGCAACCTCAATGGAGCCCACGGTACGCGGGCGATGATGAGTGACCAGCCGGCCAGCGCGGATAACGCTGCGGCTTACTGTTGAGACTAGCTGCAACTCACAAGGTTTAAAGTTCCTTGTAAGACGTCGCCGTGGGCGGCACTCTTGAAGATCAAAGCGTCCCGGATTTTCTGCTGGAGATTGGCTGATGAGCGATATCGATGCACGTTTGCGTGAGGATGTTCACCTGCTGGGTGAACTGTTGGGCAACACGATTCGAGAACAGTACGGCGATGAATTCCTCGACAAGATCGAGCAGATCCGTAAAGGCGCCAAGGCCGACCGCCGTGGCGCAGCCTCGGAGCAGGTGGCCGGCGAAGAGCTGAGCGCCAGCCTCAATCAACTCAAGGAAGACGAACTGCTGCCGGTGGCGCGGGCCTTCAACCAGTTTCTCAACCTGGCCAATATCGCCGAACAGTATCAGTTGATCCACCGCCGTGATGAATCAACCCCGGCGCCGTTCGAGTCGCGGGTGCTGCCGGAACTGCTGGCGCGCCTGCAGAGTGAAGGCCACAGCAGCGAATCCCTGGCGCGCCAGTTGGGTCGGTTGGAAATCGAACTGGTGCTCACCGCTCACCCCACCGAAGTCGCCCGCCGCACCCTGATCCAGAAATACGACGCCATCGCCGCACAACTGGCCCTGCAGGATCACCGCGACCTCACCACCGCCGAGCGCGAGCAGATCCGCAATCGCCTGCAACGCCTGATCGCCGAAGCCTGGCACACCGAAGAAATCCGCCGCACCCGGCCCACGCCGGTAGACGAAGCCAAGTGGGGCTTTGCGGTGATCGAGCATTCGTTGTGGCACGCCATCCCGAATTATTTGCGCAAGGCCGATCACGCCTTGCACGCGGCTACCGGCCTGCGCCTGCCTCTGGAGGCCGCGCCGATTCGCTTCGCTTCCTGGATGGGCGGCGACCGCGACGGCAACCCCAACGTCACCGCCCCGGTCACCCGCGAAGTGCTGTTGCTGGCGCGCTGGATGGCGGCTGACCTGTACTTGCGCGACATCGACCACCTCGCCTCCGAACTGTCGATGCAACAGGCCAGCCCGGCATTGCAGGCCAAGGTGGGTGACAGCGTCGAACCTTACCGGGCGTTGCTCAAGCAATTGCGTGAGCGGCTGCGCGCCACACGCCAATGGGCCCACACCTCGTTGACCAGCACCACGCCGGCGCCCGCCGATGTGCTGCAAAACAACCGCGAGCTGCTCGAGCCGCTGGAGCTGTGCTACGAGTCGCTGCACACCTGCGGCATGGGTGTGATTGCCGACGGCCCGCTGCTGGACTGCCTGCGTCGGGCTGTGACGTTTGGCTTGTTCCTGGTGCGCCTCGACGTACGTCAGGATTCCACCCGCCACTGCGCGGCCATGACCGAAATCACCGACTACCTGGGCCTTGGCCGGTACGAGGATTGGGACGAAGAGGCGCGCATCAGCTTCCTGATGAAGGAACTGGCCAACCGTCGCCCCTTGTTGCCGGGCTACTTCAAGCCTTCGGCAGACACCGCCGAAGTGCTGAACACCTGTAAGGAAATCGCTGCCGCACCGGCTGCGTCCCTGGGTTCCTACGTCATCTCCATGGCCGGCGCCGCGTCGGACGTGTTGGCCGTGCAACTGCTGCTCAAGGAGTCCGGCGTACAACGGCCGATGCGTGTGGTGCCGTTGTTCGAGACCCTGGCTGACCTGGACAACGCAGGCCCGGTGATCGAGAAACTGCTGCTGTTGCCGGGCTACCGCACCCGCCTGCAGGGCCCGCAGGAAGTGATGATCGGCTACTCGGATTCGGCCAAGGACGCCGGCACTACCGCCGCCGCCTGGGCGCAATACCGGGCCCAGGAACGGCTGGTGGAAATCTGCCGCGAACAACAAGTCGAACTGCTGCTGTTCCACGGTCGTGGCGGCACTGTAGGCCGCGGCGGCGGCCCGGCTCACGCGGCGATTCTGTCGCAGCCTCCTGGGTCGGTGGCGGGGCGTTTCCGCACCACTGAGCAGGGCGAGATGATCCGCTTCAAGTTCGGCCTGCCGGACATCGCCGAGCAGAACCTCAACCTGTATCTGGCGGCGGTGCTGGAGGCAACCTTGCTGCCACCGCCACCACCGGAACCGGCGTGGCGCCACCTGATGGACGAATTGGCCGCCGACGGTGTCAGCGCTTACCGCGCCGTGGTGCGGGAAAATCCGCAGTTCGTCGAGTATTTCCGCCAGTCCACGCCGGAGCAGGAACTGGGTCGCTTGCCCCTGGGCAGTCGTCCGGCCAAGCGCCGGGCTGGTGGCATTGAAAGCCTGCGGGCGATCCCGTGGATCTTCGGCTGGACCCAGACCCGCCTGATGCTGCCGGCCTGGCTCGGCTGGGAAGCGGCGTTGAACAATGCCCTGGAGCGTGGCGAAGGCGAGTTGCTGGGGCAGATGCGCGAGCAGTGGCCGTTCTTTCGTACCCGCATCGATATGCTGGAAATGGTGCTGGCCAAGGCCGACGCCGATATCGCCCGGCTGTATGACGAGCGATTGGTGCAGCCCGATCTGCTGCCATTGGGCGCGCACTTACGCGACCTATTGTCGCAGGCGTGCAGTGTGGTGCTTGGCCTGACTGGCCAGTCTCAGCTGCTGGCCCACAGCCCCGATACGCTTGAGTTCATCCGCCTGCGCAACACCTACCTGGACCCGTTGCACCTGCTGCAGGCCGAATTGCTGGCCCGATCGCGGCAACAGGAAGCGGCACAGGACAGCCCTCTGGAACAGGCGCTGCTGGTGTCTGTGGCCGGTATTGCCGCTGGTTTGCGCAACACCGGCTGACATTTATGGCGTGTTCTCAATAGCTTGCAGATACCCCGCGCCGGTCGCCGTAAAATTGGCGACCGGCGTTTTGCTGTCAGGGTTGTACCTGCCTATAAAGCCAGCGCGGCGCGGGTTTCTCCTACTTTCGGCGGCTTGTGTGGTTTGGGCCTGCTGTGTATCTTGATCAGCCTTTGGCCGTTTGTGCGGCCTGGACCCAAAATTTCCGAGATTGGCCCCACGCGGCGAATCCGAGCGTCATCTCTATAAAAAATTGAGGAGCACATCGATGCGCGTCATTCTGCTGGGAGCTCCCGGGGCCGGTAAAGGTACTCAGGCAAAGTTCATCACTGAAAAATTCGGCATTCCACAAATCTCCACCGGCGACATGCTGCGTGCGGCCGTCAAGGCCGGCACCGAGCTGGGCCTGATCGCCAAGAGCGTGATGGACAGCGGCGGCCTGGTCTCCGATGACCTGATCATCAACCTGGTCAAGGAACGCATCAGCCAGGAAGACTGCAAGAACGGTTTCCTGTTCGACGGCTTCCCGCGCACCATTCCCCAGGCTGAAGCCCTGGTGAAGGCCGGCGTCGAGCTGGACAACGTGGTGGAAATCGCCGTTGAAGACGAAGAGATCGTGCAGCGTATTGCCGGTCGTCGTGTTCACGAGGCCTCGGGCCGCGTCTACCACATCGTCTACAACCCGCCGAAAGTCGCGGGCAAGGACGATGTTACCGGCGAAGACCTGGTACAGCGTAAGGACGACACCGAAGAGACCGTGCGTCATCGCCTGTCGGTCTACCATTCCCAGACCAAGCCGCTGGTGGACTTCTACCAGAAACTCTCGGCCGCCCAGGGCAAGCCGAAGTACAGCCACATCGAAGGTGTGGGTTCGGTTGAAGCCATCACTGGCAAAGTACTGGAAGCGCTGATCTGATCGTTCATCCGCTTGATTGACAACGGCCCGCTTGCGGGCCGTTGTTGTTTATACTGACGCACTTTTTTTCAACGTGGATGCATACACCGATGAGCACCTTGCTGGCCCTGGACACCGCGACTGAAGCTTGCTCCGTTGCCCTGCTGCACGATGGCAAGGTTACGAGCCACTACGAGGTGATCCCGCGCCTGCACGCGCAGAAGCTGTTGCCGATGATCAAGCAATTGCTGCTGGACGCGGGCACCACCTTGTCGGCGGTGGACGCCATCGCATTCGGGCGTGGCCCGGGCGCGTTCACCGGCGTGCGCATCGCTATCGGTGTGGTCCAGGGGTTGGCGTTTGCGCTGGAGCGTCCGGTATTGCCGGTGTCCAACCTGGCGGTGCTGGCGCAGCGCGCGTTTCGCGAGCACGGTGCAAGCCAGGTTGCAGCAGCCATCGATGCGCGCATGGACGAAGTGTATTGGGGCTGCTACCGCGAAACCGCTGGCGAGATGCGCCTGATCGGCGCTGAGGCCGTGCTGCCACCTGAAGCGGCGGCGTTGCCGGGCGATGCCAGCGGCGACTGGTTCGGTGCTGGCACCGGCTGGGGCTACGGCGAGCGCATTGGCGTGACGCTTGCCGACCAGGATGCGGGGATGCTGCCCCACGCCGAAGACCTGCTGGCCCTGGCACGCTTTGCCTGGGAGCGAGGCGAGGCGATTCCGGCGGACCAGGCGGCGCCCGTGTACCTGCGGGATAAAGTGGCGCAGACCAAGGCTGAACGCGGGATTATTTGACGTCAAAAGTGCGGGCAATTTCAGACAAAAATAGCCAATCGTCAGAATTTGCCCGCGCTTTTAAACCTTTTACCAATTATGTGTTCTAGTTATCACCAGAGCATTTGCGCGCCATGGAAAGCGCCACTAAAATGCCATCACCGATACCGAGTTCGCATGTATGCGCATAGACGGCTTTTCATCACAGTCCTACCCCCTCAAGCGCAAGCCTCGCAAGGCGAACGTGACGGTAGACGACTCCGTCGAAGACTCGCCCGACTTTGTTGAAATCCAGTCTGACAACACTGCTGTTTCAACCCGTTCCCAGGGTTCCGGCGGTGCACGCACCAGCGGCGTTCCTGCCCGCCAGCAAGACATGATCTTCCCGCGCTCCATGAGCAAAAACGTCGCCAATGCCCTGGCCAGCTACCTGACCACTGCCGGCTTTGTCGAATGGGATATGGAAGTGCTGGGCCTCGATATCCATATCTGATGCTGTTGCCTTACTACCTCGGTTGTCCGTCCTGGAGTGAAAACGCCTGGCGCGAATACCTGTATCCCGCCGACGCCCGCTCCAGCGATTACCTTGCCCTGTATTCCCAGGTCTTCAACGCCGTCGAGGGCAACACCACGTTCTACGCCCGTCCTTCCGTCGCTACCGTGCAGCGCTGGGCTGAAATCATGCCCGAGCATTTTCGCTTCACGGCCAAGTTTCCGGGGGATATCAGCCACAGCGGCAACCTGATCGAGCAGTTGCCGGCGGCGGAAAGTTTCCTGGGGTTAATGAGCCCGTTGGGCGAGCGTATTTCGCCGTTGTGGCTGCAGCTGCCGGCCAGTTTTACCCCGCAGCGCCTGGGTGAGTTGGCCGGGTTTATCGACGGGCTGGAGCGACCGTTGGCGGTGGAGGTGCGTCACTCGGAATTTTTCGCCAAGGGCAATGCCGAGCGCAGTCTCAACCGCTTGCTGCGCGACCGCGGAGTCGAGCGCATCTGCCTGGACCCGCGTGCGTTGTTCAGTTGCACCTCCACCTCGGCAGCCGTGCTGCACGCCCAATCGAAAAAGCCCAAGGTGCCGCCTCGCCCGGCGGCGCTGACGCAGTTTCCGCAAGTGCGCTTTATTGGCCATCCGGAGTTGGAAGCCAATGATCCGTTCCTGATGCCCTGGATTGAAAAGGTTGCCGGCTGGATCGAAGAGGGGCGTACGCCCTACGTGTTTCTTCACACTTCCGACAACCGCCTGGCCGCCCAACTGGCCTTGCGCTTTCATGAGAAATTGATGCTGCGCTTGCCCGGCATGCCGGCCTTACCGCAGATTCATCGAGAACCCGCAGCGGAGCAACTGGGGTTACTCTAAGGCTCCTTTTCCCGACAGGAGTCAGTCATGGATGCCCAAACCCTTCGCGCCGAAACCTTCAAGGCCCTGCATGAGCGTGACCGCGCGTTCGTGATGCCCAATCCATGGGATGCCGGCTCCGCAAAAATGCTCGCCAGCCTGGGGTTTGAAGCCCTGGCCACCACCAGCGCCGGCTTTGCCTTCAGCCTCGGCCGCCCGGATGCCGAAGGTGCGTTGTCCCTGGAAGACACCTTGGGCAATGCCGGGGCGATCGTCCAGGCGACCTCGCTGCCCGTCGCCGCCGACCTGGAAAACTGCTTCAGTGACACCCCTGAAGGCTGCGCCGAGACTATCCTGCGGGCGGCAGCGACTGGGATTGTCGGTGGCTCCATCGAAGACGCCACCGGGATTGCCGTCGACCCGATCTATCCCTTTGACCTTTCCGTGGAGCGCGTCGAAGCCGCAGTCGCCGCTGCCCGCAGTTTGCCATTCCCCTTCACCCTGACCGCCCGCGCGGAAAACCTCCTGCATGGCCGGCTGGATTTGCCCGACACCATTCGCCGCCTGCAGGCCTACGCCGAAGCTGGCGCCGACGTGCTCTATGCACCGGCCCTGCGCAGTGCCGAGGAAGTATTGGCGGTGGTGAAGGCGGTTGCACCCAAGCCCGTGAATATCTTGATGTCAGGCGCCCTGAAACTCAGCGTGGCGCAGTTGAGCGAGATGGGCGTCAAGCGCATCAGCGTCGGCTCGGCCATGGCCCTGGCGGCTTATGGCGAGTTCTTCAGGGCGGCCCAGGAGGTTCATGAGTTGGGCACGTTTACCTTCGCTGAGCGCTCGATGCCGTTCAACCAGGCCAATCAACTGTTCAAGGGCTGAGGCGTGCGTTTCTTCAAGGTGCTGGGCGTGCTGCTGGTGTTGGCAGGTGGTGTGTTGGTTGGCGTGTGGCGGGGTTGGGTGCCGCTGCCCGATGAGTGGAACCCGTGGGCTCCGCTGGACGTGCGGGCAAGCCCGAACCTGCTGACCCGATTCAAGCTTGGGCGTTTGCAGGATGATCCTGCCCTATGTGACCAAGTGCTGAAGACCTCCGGGCTGCGGGTCGCCCATCAGGCGGACAGCCCTGCCGACGCGGCTTGCCCGCTGCGCAATACATTGCGGGTCCAAGACGCTGATGTCGGCTTGAGCAGCAGCTTTCTCGCCAGTTGCCCGCTGGCCGTGGCGTTCGCCCTGTTCGAGCGCCATAGCCTGCAACCAGCGGCCCAGGCGGTGTTTGGCCAGGCAGTGACGCGGGTCGATCACCTGGGCAGCTTTGCCTGTCGCAATATCTACAACCGCGCCAACGGGCGACTCAGCCAGCATGCGTCGGCCAATGCGTTGGATATCGCCGGGTTTCGCCTGGCGGACGGGCGCACCATCAGTGTGCTCAAGGATTGGCCGGGTGACGGCGAGCGTGCGCGCTTCCTGCGGCAAGTGCGCGACGGCGCCTGCAAGGATTTCAATGTGGTGTTGAGCCCGGATTACAACGCCGCCCACCGTAATCACTTTCATCTGGACATGGGTCGGTGGTGGGTGTGTCGCTGAGGGTCAGGCGGCCAGGCGCAGGTTGTGCAGGATCAGCGGACGCGCCCAGCGGCTGTCGAAATCCAGGGCTTTCTGTTGCTCAACCAGCTCTTCTGCCGGGAACGGTGGCGGTGGTGGTGGCAGCAGGTCCAGTTCGAATTCGGCGATCGGCAAATGCAGCGGGCGTGGTTGCGGCGCGGGACCCGGTTCGGGCAGCGGTTGGCCGGCGGCCAGGACGATCGGGCGCACCCAGGCGCTTTCGAAGTTTTGCTGCTTTTGCTGGGCGACCACTTCTTCCGCCGGGTACGGTGGCGGGGCCGGTGGCAGCAGTTCCAGTTCGAATTCGGCGATGGGCAGGAACAGCGGCTCGGGCGGGGCGATCTCGGTGTCTGTCACATCACAAGCGCGCTGGGTGACGATCTGCGACAGCAGGTCACTGCCTTCGCTGGGTTCTACCGCCGGGTCCACAGGTTTCGCCACCGACTTGGCGAGCGCGCCCGGCGTGTCGCCGAGCTGTTCGGCCAACGCCTGGGCGAAGAAGTCCTGCCACACATGACTGACGCCGGCCAGCGCTTGGGTATTGCGCAGGCCGAAGTGGTTGTGGGTCGGCAGTACACCGGTGAATAGCGAAGGAATGTCTGACATTTCTCTCGATCGTCGCTCAGCTCTGGCAAAATGCCGGATCCTTTTTTTTATCGGCCGCTTTTTGCCGATCCTTAATATTTTTGAGCGTAGTCACCGATGAGCGAACAACCAGCGGCCAGCCGCATTCGGGTCGAGGCCTTGGCCGAAGGTTTTCAGGCACGTGCCCAGCACTGGGCCGAGCAGCTGGGGTTGCCTTTGCAACTGGATGAGGCGGACTTTGCCTTGCAGGTGGGGGAGCAGGGGCTGCAGTTGCAACAGCTGGGGCCTGAGGCGCCGGGGCCGGTGCGGGTGGATTTTGTGGAGGGTGGGGCGGCGCACCGGCGTCTGTATGGCGGCGGCAGCGGGCAAATGATTGCCAAGGCGGTGGGTGTGGCGCAGGGCGTGCGGCCCAGGGTGCTGGATGCTACCGCGGGGTTGGGAAAGGATGCATTTGTGTTGGCCAGCCTGGGTTGCGAGATGAGCCTGATTGAACGCCAGCCGTTGATTGGGGCGTTGCTGGAAGATGGCTTGGCGCGAGGTGCAGAGGATTTTGAGGTGGCGCCGATTGTGGCGCGGATGAGGTTGCTCAAGGGCAACTCCATTGAGGTGATGCGCGATTGGGAGGGGGAGCCGCCTCAGGTGATTTATCTGGATCCGATGTTTCCGCATCGGGAGAAGACGGCGTTGGTGAAGAAGGAGATGAGGTTGTTTCGGCCGCTGGTGGGGGATGATCCGGATGCGCCGGCGTTGTTGGCGGCGGCGTTGGCTTTGGCCAGTCATCGGGTGGTGGTCAAGCGGCCGCGTAAGGCGCCTTGTATTGAGGGGGTTAAGCCGAGTCATGCGTTGGATGGGAAGTCCAGTCGGTATGACATTTATCCTAAGAAGGCGCTGAAGTCCTGAGGGTTGAGTACATATC
>NZ_JACARZ010000096.1:0-31428 GCF_013386315.1 Pseudomonas sp. P7779
AACCATAAGTCGCCGTTACCGAAGAAACGGATATGTACACCATCAACTCAACACCACCCCCTCCCGAGCCTTGCGCCTGTTCTTGATCCCATAACAAACCCACATAAACACCACCCAAACCGGAATCGCATACACCGACACCTGAATCCCCGGAATCAGCAGCATCACCCCAAGAATAAACACCACAAACGCCAGGCAAACATAATTCCCATACGGATACCAAAGCGCCTTGAACAACGGCACCTGCCCCGTCCGATCCATATGCTGCCTAAACTTGAAATGCGAAAAACTGATCATCGCCCAGTTGATCACCAGGGTCGCCACCACCAGCGACATCAACAACTCCAGCGCATGCTGCGGAATCAGGTAATTCATCAACACCGCTACCAGCGTAATCGCCGCCGACGCCAGAATCGACCGCACCGGCACCCCGCGCTTGTCGATCTTCGCCAATGCCCGCGGCGCATCACCCTGCTCGGCCATCCCCAACAGCATCCGGCTATTGCAGTAAGTGCCGCTGTTGTAGACCGACAACGCCGCCGTCAGCACCACAAAGTTGAGAATATGCGCTGCCGTGTTACTGCCCAACATCGAAAACACCTGCACAAACGGACTGCCGCTATAGGCGTCCCCGGAGGCATTCAGGGTCTCCAGCAAGCTGTCCCAAGGCGTCAACGACAACAGCACCACCAACGCGCCGATGTAGAAAATCAGGATCCGGTAGATCACCTGGTTGATCGCCTTCGGAATCACCGTGCGTGGCTTGTCCGCCTCAGCCGCAGTAAACCCGAGCATCTCCAGGCCGCCAAACGAGAACATGATGATCGCCATGGCCATCACCAAACCACCCACGCCATGGGGAAAGAACCCGCCGTGCTCCCACAGGTTGGTCACCGAGGCTTGTGGCCCGCCGGTGCCACTCACCAACAGGTAACTGCCCAGGGCGATCATCCCGACAATGGCGACCACCTTGATGATCGCAAACCAGAACTCGGCCTCGCCGAAGACTTTGACGTTGGAAAGATTGATCACATTGATCAACACAAAAAACGCCGCCGCCGACACCCAGGTCGGGATCTCGGGCCACCAGTAGTGCACATACTTGCCAACTGCCGTCAGCTCCGACATGCCCACCAGGATGTACAAAATCCAGCAGTTCCAGCCCGACAGGAAGCCGGCGAAACCGCCCCAATACTTGTGGGCAAAGTGGCTGAAGGAACCGGCCACCGGCTCTTCGACGATCATCTCGCCCAGCTGGCGCATGATCATGAAGGCAATAAAGCCGCAGATGGCATACCCGAGGATCATCGACGGCCCGGCGGATTTCAGCACGCCGGCCGACCCCAGGAACAACCCGGTGCCAATCGCGCCACCGAGGGCGATCAGTTGGATATGGCGATTTTTCAGGCCGCGCTTCAGTTCGCCTGAATGCGAGTTGGCTTCACTCATGGAAAGGGTCTCACGCAAGGTTTGAGGGTGCTCATGGAGGGGTGCTGCTTTGGTAACGGGCTACAGCAGCGCCGATCAAACCCCGGTCCAGCGTTTTTTCTTACGGTCATACGTCACCTGTTGTTTTTATCTGTGACGAAATCGAACCCGACGGGCTTGTGGCCAGGCGGAATGAACAAGGCGGATAGCCCTGAGAGAGTGGGATCACAGTAAAACGCGGCGCATTGTACACCGCCAAACCTGTCTGGGCTGACAGGATGCGGTGCGGCAGATAGGAGGGACATCAGGAAAATTCTTTCAGATAACGAGAAGTTGACGAAAGGACGATTCCTACAAAACGATGCAACCAACTCTCTGTTTCATCGACATAAACCAAATCGCCATCAAAACGGAATAAAAAATCCAAATGGAACCGTGTCAATAAAAATTTTGCAATCCCAAACACTCTCTTCTAGGTTCATCCACTTGCCCAGCGCAGCAAGCTGGCAAGCTCGTTCTCAAACAACGTCATCTAGGAGATTCACCATGCAAGCACTGGAAAATGACCTGGAAACCGAACTGCAACTCGACGATTGGTTTGAAGCGCCGACCCATGAGGCCGCCGTTGAAATGATGCAAGCCGATGCCGTCGTGCCGTTCGGCACCGCGATGTGGCCTTTCTAATCTGATCAGGCACCCCGGCAGGTGCGGGACGCCGCACCTGCCACTGCTCCTACCGAAGGCTTTGAAGGAAGGACGTCATGGACAAGGCCCGCGCCGTCGAACATTTTCTGTATTACCTCGCCCATCACCCGGCCCTCGCCGGCCTGCACCGCCCCACCATTTTGCTTGGCCATACCGAACGCTACGACGCCATCGCCCAGTCGATCATCCAGGGCAGCGCTGCCCGCTTCGACTTCCAGGTACAACGCCTGGACCAGGCCCCCTGCGAAGCGCTGGCCAAGGCCATCGAAGACTGTGACCTGTACATGTTTCTCTACGATTCCTCGACCCTGCCCAACCCACGCGCCGAAGGCCCGGACTTTATCCGTGCCCTGCAAGGCGTGATGGCCGAGCACTGGAAAAAATCCCTGCTGCTCAAGGACTACGGCGACTATTTCTACGACACCTTCAGCGTCGCCCCACAGCGAATTGCCGACCTCAACGCCACGTTGATCCGGCGCATGTCCCAGGCCAGCGTGCTGAGCTTCACCGACCAGCATGGCTCGCGCCTTGAAGCGCCCATGAGCAGCATCAAGAAGTGGACCAATATCAACGGCATCGGCAACCACGACCTGGCACCCGGCGAGATCGCGACCCACAGCGAGGCCATCAACGGCCAGGTGCGGTTTGTCGGCACCTTCCTCAGCACCATTCCCTTTGCGCGTAAATACGGCGTGCTGCAATCACCGCTGGAACTGTGGATCGAGAACTCGACCATCTGCACCGTGGCCAGCGAAGTGCCGGGGCTGGCGGATGACTTCAACAAATACCTGAATGCCAACCCGTCCAATCGCCGGGTGGAAGAACTGGGCATTGGCACCAATGAAGGCGTGAAGGATTTGTATGCGCGCAACGCCGGCTTTGAAGAGCGTCATTGCGGGCTGCACCTGGGATTGGGTGGCGGGCAGAAAGGCAGCCACCACCTGGACCTGATCTTCGCCAGCGGCGTGTTGGCCCTCGACGATAAACCCGTGTTCGATGGGGCTTTCATGTTCTGACACGCCCGCCAAAACAATGGAGATCAACTGTGGGAGCGGGTTTGCTCGCGAATGCGGTGGGTCAGTCACTGGATGTATCAACTGATACACCGCATTCGCGAGCAAGCCCGCTCCCACAATGGACCTGCTTTGCTCATAGAGCAGGTTCCAAATCCAGGCCAAAAAAAACGCCAACCCGAGGGTTGGCGTTTTTATGCAGCGCTTAACGAATCACTGCGGCTTCTTGCGACCAAAACCTGGACGCTGGCCGGAACCGGCCGGTGCACCACGACGCTTGCCCGATGGCGCGTCATCGACCAGCTTCAGGCCCGGGCGCTTTTTCGGCGATGGCTTGGCTGGACGTTTGGTGCTGGCGCTGTCGTCGGCACGGCCCGCAGCCGGAGCACCACGACCAGACTCGCCACGGTTACCGCGACCGCCAGCAGGTGCATCACCACGACCGGCTGGACGCGGTGCGCGCGGCGCACGTTCGCCATCCTGACGGGGCGGTGCCGAAGGACGACGCTCGCCTTCGATGTGCGGCTCGCGGGAGATGCGGCCGCCCGTGGCCGGTGCATCCAGCGCAGGGCGCAGGGTGCGGGCAACACGGTCGGTACGCGCCACCGGACGCGACGATTTACGCTGCATACGCTCAAGCTTGTCTTTGCTCTTGGCGTTCATCTGCGGCATGGCCACCGGCGTCAGGCCGACTTCGGCACTGAGGATGTCGACTTCGTACTGGCTCATTTCGCGCCAGCGGCCCATCGGCAGGTCGGAGTTGAGGAACACCGGGCCGAAACGCACGCGCTTCAGGCGGCTGACCACCAGGCCCTGGGATTCCCACAGGCGACGTACTTCACGGTTACGGCCTTCCATCACCACGCAGTGGTACCAATGGTTGAAGCCTTCGCCGCCCGGCGCCTGCTTGATGTCGGTGAACCTGGCCGGGCCGTCTTCCAGCACGACGCCGGCTTTCAAGCGCTCGATCATTTCGTCATCGACTTCACCACGCACACGTACCGCGTATTCACGGTCCATCTCGTAGGAAGGGTGCATCAGGCGGTTGGCCAGCTCACCGTCGGTGGTGAACATCAGCAAGCCGGTGGTGTTGATGTCGAGACGACCGATGTTGATCCAGCGGCCTTCTTTGGGGCGCGGCATCTTGTCGAATACGGTTGGACGGCCTTCCGGGTCGTCACGGGTGCAGATTTCGCCATCAGGCTTGTTGTACATGATGACGCGGCGCACCGATTCGGCGGCCTCTTCACGCTTGATGACCTTGCCATCAATGGTGATGGCATCGTGCAGGTCGACGCGCTGGCCAAGGGTGGCTTCAACGCCGTTGACCTTGATGCGCTTCTGGGTGATCCAGGCTTCTACGTCGCGGCGCGAGCCTACGCCGATACGGGCGAGGACTTTCTGCAGTTTTTCGCCTGCGGGGCCGATTTCCTGGGTGTCGTTCTGGTCTTGGTCACTCATCTTAAGCACCTCCCGGTGTGTCGATTCAGGCTTGGCCTGAAGATAGTAAAAGCTGGGCTTTTGGCGAACGCATCGCCAAAGGGTCGCGAATCATACGCTCATGGCGCGCGTTGCGCATCAGAGACTAGTCGATAAGTGCAGGCTCATTTGCCTTTCCGCCGACCGGTGGCACCCAGCGCCAGCAGGCGCAGCTCGGCTTCGGCGAGTACCGTGCGCTTGTCGACCTTGTCGAGTTTCTTCCAGGCACGGATCTCGCGCTTGCTGCGCCCGCAGCCCACGCAGATGTCATCGGTGAATTTGCAGACGCTGATGCAGGGGTCTTTGGTGGAGCTCATTTGAGTTCTCCTTGCTGGCGACAATCCAAATGTGGGAGCGGGCTTGCTCGCGAATGCAGTGTGTCAGTCGCCGGATGCTTGGCTGACCCACCGCATTCGCGAGCAAGCCCGCTCCCACATTTTTTTCTGCGTCAGTCTTCGAATTGGCGGCGCTCGTTTTCGATGGCTTCGGCCAGGGCGCGGGCTTCGTCTTCTTCGTCGCTCAGCGGCGGTTGTTCGAGCGCTGCGACGGCGGCCAGCAGTTTGGCACGGGCTTCGGCGACGCCGAGGATGTCCTCCTCGGGTTCAGGCTCGGGCTCATCTTCAACTTCGACTGGCAGCTCAACCTCAACGTTCAGTTGCAACGCAGGCTCCGGCTCGCCGTCACTGACCGCACCATCACGCAGCAAGTCATCGAAGTCAGTCTTGATGCCCTGCTCCATGTCATCCAGTTCCAGCAACAATGTGTGGAAACTGGTTTCGTCCTTCGGCTCTTCCGGCTCGGCGCTGGCGTCGGCCAGCTCCTGCAACCCGGCGGGCACCGGTGCGTCGTCGAAATCCAGGACCGGGTCCGGCTCCATCTCCCGCAGCTCGGCCAGCGGCGGCAAGTCGTCGAGGTTTTTCAGGTTGAAGTGGTCGAGGAACACCTTGGTAGTGGCAAACATCGCCGGCTTGCCGGGCACGTCGCGGTAGCCAACGATCCTGATCCACTCCCGCTCCAGCAACGTCTTGACGATATGGCTGTTGACCGCGACGCCGCGCACGTCTTCGATCTCGCCCCGGGTGATCGGCTGGCGATAGGCGATCAGCGCCATGGTTTCCAGCATCGCGCGGGAATAGCGCTGCGGGCGTTCTTCCCACAGGCGGCCGACCCACGGCGAAAACTTCTCGCGAATTTGCAGGCGATACCCGGAAGCCACTTCCCGCAGCTCGAAGGCACGGCCGTCGCAGGACTTGCGCAGAATCTCCAGGGCCTTCTTGAACACCGGCGGCTCAGGGCGCTCGGCTTCTTCAAACAGTTCGAACAGGCGCTCCAGGGATTGCGGCTTGCCCGAGGCCAGGAGAAAGGCTTCCAGCAGCGGAGCCAGTTCGCGGGGTTCAGTCAGATTCATCGATTCAGCTCTTTATTCGGCTCGCGCCCGCACGTGGATAGCCGCAAAAGGCTCATTCTGGACCAGCTCGACCAAGGATTCCTTGACCAGCTCAAGGATCGCCATAAAGGTCACGACTACCCCCAGGCGCCCTTCTTCCTTGGTAAACAGCTCGACAAACGGCACAAACCCGCCGCCCTTGAGGCGATCCAGCACATCACTCATGCGCTCGCGGGTGGACAGTGCCTCGCGGCTGACCTGGTGGCTTTCAAACATATCGCCACGGCGCAGTACTTCGGCCATGGACATCAGCAACTCTTCCAGGCTCACGTCCGGCAGCAGCTTGCGCGCCCGGGCTTCCGGGGCGTCGAGCTTGGGCACCACCACATCGCGGCCGACCCGGCTCAAACCGTCGATGCCTTCGGCCGCGGCCTTGAAGCGCTCGTACTCCTGCAGGCGGCGGATCAGTTCGGCGCGGGGGTCATCCTCTTCCGCCTCGATAGTCTCCGAGCGCGGCAGCAGCATGCGTGACTTGATCTCCGCGAGCATCGCGGCCATCACCAGGTATTCGGCGGCCAGTTCCAGGCGCACGGTCTGCATCAGTTCGACGTAGCCCATGTACTGGCGGGTGATTTCCGCCACCGGGATGTCGAGGATATTGATGTTCTGCTTGCGGATCAGGTACAGCAGCAAGTCCAGCGGACCTTCGAAGGCTTCGAGGAAGACTTCCAGCGCATCCGGCGGGATGTACAGGTCCAGCGGCATTTCCATCACGGCCTGGCCGTAGACCATGGCAAATGGCAGTTCCTGCTGGGCGCCCGCCTGGCTGTCGACGGTTTCCACGGCCGACATTCAGGCCTCGACCATGAACGGTGCCGGGTCGCCACACCCCACACGCACCACTTCCGGCTCGCCGTCGGCCAGGTTGATCACGGTGGAGGCCTTGTTGCCGCCGTAGCCGCCGTCGATGATCAGGTCGACGTGTTTTTCCAGCAGCCGGCGCATTTCATAAGGGTCGTACAACGGCTCTTCTTCCCCCGGCAGGATCAGTGACACACTCATCAGCGGCTCACCGAGTTCGGCCAGCAGCGCCAGGGCGATCGGGTGTTCCGGCACCCGCAGGCCAATGGTGCGCTTCTTCGGGTGCAGCAGCAGGCGCGGCACTTCGCGGGTGGCGTTGAGGATGAAGGTGTAGGGCCCCGGCGTGTGCGCCTTGAGCAGGCGGAAGGTGCCGGTGTCGACCTTGGCGAACAGCCCCAGCTGGGACAGGTCGCTGCAAATCAGTGCGAAGTTGTGGTTCTTGTCCAGGTCACGCAGGCGTCTTACGCGCTCGACCGCATTCTTGTCGCCGATCTGGCAACCGATGGCGTAGGACGAATCCGTGGGGTAGATCACCACGCCACCGGCACGGATGATCTCCACGGCCTGTTTGATCAGGCGCGCCTGCGGGTTTTCCGGATGAATCTGGAAGAATTGACTCACGTGTTCTACCTGTTCAGACGGTGGCAATAATGGGGTCATGTTTGAAGCGACACCAAAGGGGCGGCAAATCTTCCGGAACGGCGCGGTACTCGCCAATCTCGGACCAGCCGCCGGGGCCATGAAAATCACTGCCGGCGCTGACCAGCAGACCAAATTCGCGGGCAAGAATCGCCAGGCTGCCTACCTGCTCGGCGGGTTGATGCCCGTTGACCACTTCGATTGCGTGGCCGCCCGCTCCAATATAGTCGCCAATCAGCTTGCGACGCTTGCTGCGGGTGAAATCGTAATGCCACGGATGCGCCAGGCTGACCCAGGCACCTGCTGCCCGCAGTGTGCCAACGGTGTCTTCCAGGGTTGGCCAGTGTTGCTTGACGTCCCCCAGCTTGCCGGCACCCAGCCATTTGCGGAACGCTTCGGCGCGATCCTTCACAAAACCTTCACGCACCATCCAGTCGGCAAAGTGCGGGCGGGCCGGGGCGTTGCCGCTGTCACCCAGTTCCTGCTGGATGGCGCGGGCGCCTTCCAGGCCGTTGGGCATGCCCTTGAGGGCCAGCTTGCGGCTTATTTCTTCGGACCGCAGCCAGCGGCCATCGTGCAATTTGGCGATGGCCTCCACCAGCGGCGGCGCGTTGACGTCGAAACCGTAGCCCAATACGTGGATGGTTGCGCCGCCCCAGGTGCAGGACAATTCAACCCCGTTGACCAGTTGCATGCCCAACGCATGCGCCGCCTCGCGGGCCTCTGCCAGGCCTTCGAGGGTGTCGTGGTCGGTCAACGACAGGACTCGCACGCCTTTTTCAAACGCACGCGCAACCAGGACCGCGGGCGCCAGGGCGCCGTCGGAGGCTGTGCTATGGCAGTGCAAATCAACATTCACGGGAGTGTGTAACCTCAAGTCAGCTGGCGCTTTCGCTACCAAGGATGTTTGTTATTATGCCGCCACATCCAGCTTCTGGCTCTTACTGTGAAACAATTCATCGACTTCATCCCGCTGTTGCTGTTTTTCATCGTTTACAAAACCGACCCTCGCGTTATCGATCTTGCCGGCCACGAGCTGACCCTCGGCGGCATCTACAGCGCCACGGCGGTGCTGATCATCAGCTCCGTGGTGGTCTACGGCGCGCTCTTCATCTCCCAGCGCAAGCTGGAAAAAAGCCAGTGGCTGACCCTGGTCGCCTGCCTTGTGTTCGGCAGCCTGACCCTGGCCTTCCACAGCGAAACCTTCCTTAAATGGAAAGCCCCGGTGGTCAACTGGCTGTTCGCCCTGGCCTTTATCGGCAGCCACTTCATCGGTGATCGCCTGCTGATCAAGCGGATCATGGGCCACGCGCTGACCTTGCCAGACCCGGTGTGGACCCGCCTGAACATCGCCTGGATCGTGTTTTTCCTGTTCTGCGGCGCCGCCAACCTGTTCGTCGCCTTTACCTTCCAGAGCTACTGGGTGGACTTCAAGGTGTTCGGCAGCCTGGGCATGACCGTGCTGTTCCTGGTCGGCCAGGGTATCTACCTGTCGCGCCACCTGCATGACACCGACCCTACCACGCCGAAAACCGAGGACTGACATGCTCTACGCCATCATTTCCACCGACGTCGCCAACTCCCTGGAAAAACGCCTGTCCGTACGCCCGGCCCACGTCGAGCGCCTGAAACAGCTGCAAGCCGAAGGCCGCCTGGTACTGGCCGGCCCGCATCCTGCGGTAGACAGCAACGACCCGGGAGATGCCGGCTTCACCGGTAGCCTGGTGGTTGTCGAGTTCGCCTCCCTGGCGGCGGCACAAGCCTGGGCCGATGCTGATCCGTATGTAGCGGCCGGCGTGTACGCCCAGGTGCTGGTCAAACCGTTCAAGCAAGTCCTGCCTTGATTCGTTGCGCGCTGAACCAAATGGCTTCAGCGCACTCCTAAACGCTCATTATTCCCGGTAACCTGCCGACAACGTTCTGAATATTCGTGTGGAATCAGGAGTTCCGATGCGCTTACGTCAGTTGTGTCTGTTGGCAGTGTTAATGATCGGGGCTACGGCCCACGCTGAAGAAACCTCGAACACCGGCAGTTCCACGCCCCTGTCCTTGAGTGCCGGCAGCCAGATCACCGATTTGCAGCAACGTTTGAAAGAGAGCGAACGCCAGCGCGATGAGCTGAGCAAGCAATTGCAAAGTGCTGACGCCACGCGGGAAAGTACCCAACTGAGTAAACTGCGCCAGGAGAACCAACGCCTGGTCCAGCAACTCAAAGAAGCACAGGGCAGTGCCTTGCCACGCTGGCTTACCGAGCAACAACAATGGTTCGTGACCGGCGGGGCAGTCGCGCTGATCGCCCTGTTATGCGGGATCTTCGCCAGTGGCGGGCACCGGCGCCGTCGACAATGGCTAAATTGAGTGAGTCATGAGCGAGCTGTTACTGATAGATGATGACCAGGAGCTCTGTGAGCTGCTGACCAGTTGGTTGAGCCAGGAAGGTTTCCAGGTACGCGCCTGCCATGACGGCTTGAGCGCCCGCAAGGCATTGGCCGAAGCCGCCCCGGCGGCCGTCGTGCTCGACGTGATGCTGCCCGACGGCAGCGGCCTGGAGTTGCTCAA
The DNA here is from genome assembly GCF_013386315.1 of Pseudomonas sp. P7779. Lineage (NCBI taxonomy): Bacteria > Pseudomonadati > Pseudomonadota > Gammaproteobacteria > Pseudomonadales > Pseudomonadaceae > Pseudomonas > Pseudomonas sp. P7779. The sequence goes on from NZ_JACARZ010000096.1 coordinate 10,072, forward strand.
GCAATTGCGCAGCGACCACCCGGAACTGCCGGTGCTGATGCTCTCGGCCAGGGGCGAACCCCTGGACCGGATCCTCGGCCTGGAACTGGGCGCCGACGACTACCTGGCCAAACCCTGCGATCCTCGTGAACTGACCGCGCGCCTGCGCGCCGTGCTGCGCCGCAGCCACCCGGCCGCCGTGTCCACTCAGCTGGAGCTGGGCGACCTGTGCTTCAGCCCGGTGCGTGGCGTGGTCACTATCGATGAACAGGAATTTGCCCTGACCGTGTCCGAAAGCCGCCTGCTGGAAGCCTTGCTGCGCCAGCCCGGCGAGCCGCTGGACAAGCAGGAACTGGCGCAAATCGCCCTGGGCCGCAAGCTGACCCTGTATGACCGCAGCCTGGACATGCACGTCAGCAACCTGCGCAAGAAGATCGGCCCGCACCCGGATGGCCGGCCACGGATCGTGGCGCTGCGTAGCCGCGGCTATTACTACAGCCTCTAGCCCGCGTAGCCGCTGTCGAGCCTCGGCGAGGCTGCGACAGCATCGCCTCGGTACATGTGTCAGACCGCAGCGCCTGCCTCGCAGCCTCGCCAAGGCTCGACAGCTGCTACGGTCGCCAATAGTTTTGTCAGCCCCGCCCAAAATCCTCTTTACCCAAGCTTTACCGTCCCCTGACTGCCGCTGACCTTGATCTCCGTAATCTACTCACATCCGGACTCACCGGAATAGAGACAGGAGAATCACCATGCGCAAGACCCTTATCGCTTTGATGTTCGCTGCTGCCCTGCCAACCGTTGCCATGGCCGCTGCGCCAGAAGGCCCAGGCCCGATGGGCGGTCCTGAAGGCCACATGATGGGTGGCCCAGGTCACGGCGGTGAACACGGCATGCGGGGCAAAGGTGGCCCTTTCAGCCAGCTGGACCTGAGCCCTGAACAGCGCCAGCAGATCGGCAAGTTGATGGGCCAGCAATGGCACGCTCGCAAAGAGTTGGTGCGCAAGTACCTGGACAAACTGCCAGCCGCTGATCAGAAAGCCATGAAAGACGAAATGGCGGCCGCCAAGCAGAAAACCCAGACCGACATCCGTGCCGTGCTGAAACCCGATCAACAGAAGAAATTCGACGAGATCGTGAAGAAACAAGCCGAGCGCCGCGCCGAGTGGAAGGAATTCCAGGCCTGGAAAGCCCAGCAGCCGCAAAAAGCGCAATAATGATCTAGCTTCACTCCCAGCCCAGTGGCCACCGCCGCTGGGCTTTTCCTGTTTGAGGATTTCTTGTGCGTTCATTGTTCTGGCGCGTCCTTGCCAGCTTCTGGCTGGCCATCGCCCTGGTTGCCGGGTTGTCGATCCTGCTTGGGCATATGCTCAACCAGGACGCCTGGATTCTCAGCCGCCACCCCGGGCTCAATAACCTCGCGCAGGAATGGACGCAGCTTTACGAGGCCCAGGGCGAAGACGCCGCCCAGGAGCTGCTGCAGCAGCGCAAGCGTCAGTACCACATTGACGTGCAAGTGCTTAACGAAAGCGGCGAGCCTGTGGTGCGCGGCACTTTCCCGCGCCGCGCCGCCGCCCTCGAAGCCCGGCAAAACGACAGCCAGGACCGCCACCTGCCCTGGCGCCGGCTGACCGCCGAGTACACCAGCGAAAAAACCGGCGACACCTACCTGCTGATCTACCGCATTCCCCACCCGGAACTGGACGCCTGGCACCGCAGCAGCCTGCTCTGGCCGTTAAGTGCCCTGGCGATTGCGCTGGTGGTGCTGACCCTGTTCAGCCTGTTGGTGACGTTGTCCATCACCCGCCCCCTCAGCCGCCTGCGCGGCGCAGTGCACGACCTGGGCCAGACCACCTATCAGCAGAACAGCCTGGCGCGGCTGGCCAACCGTCGCGATGAATTCGGCGTACTGGCCACCGACTTCAACCGCATGGGCGCCCGCCTGCAAAGCCTGATCGGCAGCCAGCGCCAGTTGCTGCGGGATGTGTCCCACGAACTGCGCTCGCCCCTGGCCCGCCTGCGGATCGCCCTGGCCCTGGCAGAACGGGCCACGCCCGAAGCGCGGGAAAAACTCTGGCCGCGCCTGACCCGCGAATGCGACCGCCTGGAAGCGCTGATCAGCGAAATCCTGGTACTCGCCCGGGTGGACGCTGATAACGCCAGTGCCGAAGACATCGACCTCAACCCGTTGCTCCGGACCCTGCAAAAAGACGCCTTGCTCGGCGCGCCGGACCAACCCGTGCAACTGGATGCCGAGGCCGGGCTGCACCTCAAGGGCTGGCCGACCATGATCGAACGCGCGGTGGATAACCTGCTGCGCAACGCCCAACGCTTCAACCCGCCCGGGCAACCGATTGAAATGGAAGCCAGACGCCAGGGCGAACGCATTGTGATCAGTGTGCGCGACCACGGCCCCGGCGTGGATGCCGAACACCTGAGCCAACTCGGCGAGCCGTTTTACCGCGCCCCGGGGCAAACCGCCCAGGGCCATGGCCTGGGCCTGGCCATTGCGCGGCGCGCCGCAGAGCGCCATGGCGGCAGCCTGATCCTGGCCAATCATCAAGGCGGCGGCTTTATCGCCAGCGTGGATCTACCGCTGGAGCCTGGGGTTGTCATTCAACCCTGATGATCTTCTATGATGGTCCTTCTCATTAGGAGGGCCTTTGATGACTGATCTGCTCACCCCCATCCAGGAAGCACTCGATTTACCCGTCACCCCACTGGCCGTAACCGAAGTCGGCGCCCTGCCCTCGACCTTTGCCGTCACCGAACTGGCCAGCGCCAGCATCGGTGCCGCGGGCCAGGCGGTCGCCCAGTTGCTGTTGCAGCAAACCGGGCGCCTGCCCTCGGTGACCGTGGACCGGCGCCTCGCCTCGTTCTGGTTCTCCTCCTCGCTGCGCCCCGACGGCTGGACCACCCCACCGCTGTGGGACCCGATTGCCGGCGACTACGCCTGCACCGATGGCTGGATTCGCCTGCACACCAATGCACCGCATCACCGTGCCGCCGCCGAGCGCGTACTCGGGCAGGTCGCTGACCGTGAAGCAATGGCCGCGAAGGTTGCGCCATGGACCGCTGCCGAGCTGGAACAGGCGATTGTCGAGGCGAACGGCTGTGCGGCGCAGATGCGCTCATGGCAAGACTGGCAAGTTCATCCACAAGGCTTGGCGGTCAATCAGGAACCGCTGGTCCATCGCCAGACCTTTGCAGCCCTCAGCGACAAACCCTGGCTGGGCTCGGTGGCAAGGCCGCTGGCGGGCATCAAGGTGCTGGACCTGACGCGCGTATTGGCCGGCCCCACCGCCAGCCGTTTTCTGGCTGGCCTCGGCGCCGATGTACTGCGCATCGACTCCCCTGACTGGAACGAACCCGGCGTGGTGCCGGAAATGACCCTGGGCAAACGTTGCGCCCGCCTGGACCTGAAAAACCCCGACGACCGCCTGATCTTCGAAAACCTGCTCAAGAACACCGACATTCTGCTGCACGGCTATCGCGCCGATGCACTGGAACAGTTGGGCTACGGTGAGGCTGCGCTGCAAGCCCTCGCGCCTGGCCTGATCGACGCCAGCCTCAACGCTTACGGCTGGAGCGGCCCGTGGCGCAATCGCCGGGGGTTCGACAGCCTGGTGCAGATGAGCACCGGGATTGCCGAGGCTGGCAGGCAGTGGAAAAACTCGGACAAACCGGTGCCGCTGCCGTTGCAGGCGCTGGACCACGCCACCGGGTATTTGATGGCGGCCAGTGCGATCCAGGCATTGAGTGAACGCTTGAAATCCGGCCGCGGCGGTTCGGCACTGTTGTCCCTCGCGCGCACGGCAAAGCTGTTGGTGGACGCAGGACAAGTCCCTGAACAACTACCGCTGCGGGCCGAAGAACCGGGTGATCAAGGCTTGGTGGTGGAGCAAACCGCCTGGGGCCCGGCCCACCGCTTGCTGCCCCCGGTGACCATCAGCGGGACACCGTTGCAGTGGGACTTGCCCGCAGGGGAATTGGGCTCACACCGCCCTCAGTGGTGACCGAAGATCCTGTGGCGAGGGAGCATGCTCCCGCTGGACTGCGCAGCAGGCCCCAGTTTTTGGGTCAATGGGGCCGCTTCGCGCCCCAGCGGGAGCAAGCTCCCTCGCCACAGGTACGCAGAATCAATCCGCGCGGCTCAGTGATGTCCACAAATGCTGCGCCGCATAGGCTCTAAGCGGTCGCCAGGCCTCAGCCCGCGCCAGCAACTGGCGCGGGCTCACCGGCCCGCCTTCCAGCGCCACCAGCGCATTGATCAAACCGATATCCCCCGAGGCAAACGCATCCTGCTCGCGCATCTGGCGCATGGCGATGTACTGCGCCGTCCAGTCACCAATCCCGGGTAATGCGACCAACCGCGCCACGCCTTCCTTCAGGTTCGCCTTCGCCTGGAAAATCTGCGGGTCATCCAGCAACGCCTGGGCCACGCCCGACAAGGTACGCCCGCGACTTTTCGGCATGCCGAGGGTTGCCAAATCTGCGGCTGCCAGCACCTCGGCCGAAGGAAACACATGGGTCACACCGGCATGGGGCGTCACCAGCGGCGTGCCGTACTGCGCCACCAGCTTGCCCGCCAGCTTGATCGCCGCCACCACGGTAATCTGCTGGCCCAACACCGCGCGGATCGCCAACTCCAGCCCATCCCAGGTTCCCGGCACCCGCAAGCCAGGACGCGCCGCCACCAAGCTCGCCATCAAGGGATCATTCGCCAATTGCCGGTTGATCCGCTTCGGGTCAGCCGACAGGTCAAACATGTCCCGTAACCGCCGCTCAATTTCCGGCAACGCAGCCGGGTCGGGGAAGTCCACCGTTACTTCAAGCCAATCACCGGCCCCCGGTGACACACTGAGCCAACCCTGCTGACCGTCGACACTGATACTGCGCGAGTAAACGCCTGCGTCCACCGTCTCCATCCCGCTGATCGCCCGCGCCGACAAAAAGCCCAACATCGCCGCCCAGTCATACGGCGCCTGATACGCCAGCTGCATTCTCACAACGACAATACCCCGCTGTACAACCCATACGCCGCCAGGCTCGCCCCGGCGATCACGCAGGCGAAAATGCCTTTTTCCAGATGGGTAAACAAGGGCTGGCCCTGCTCGCGCTTGGCCAGGGCAAACAGGATCACGCCCGGTGCATACAGCAGCGCCGACAGCAGCAAGTACTTCAGGCCACCGGCGTAGAGCAGCCACACCGCATAGGCCAGGGCGACCAGACTCACCAGCAGGTCCTTGGTGCGTTCGCCATGGGCGCCTTCGTAGGTTTCACCGCGGCCGCTCAACAGCACCGCATACGCCGCCGACCACAGGTAGGGCACCAAAATCATCGATGACGCCAGGTAGATCAGGGTGGTGTAGGTGCTTTCCGAAAACAGCGTGATCACCAGGAACAGCTGGATCATTACATTGGTCAGCCACAACGCATTGACTGGCACCTGGTTGACGTTTTCCTTTTTCAGGAACGCGGGCATGGTTTTGTCATGGGCGGTGGCGTAGAGAATTTCGGCGCAGAGCAACGCCCACGACAGCAGCGCACCCAGCAACGAAACCGCCAGGCCGATGCTGATCAACAGCGCGCCCCAGGGGCCAACGATATGTTCCAGCACCCCGGCCAGGGACGGGTTTTGCAGGTTGGCCAGTTCCGGCTGGCTCATGATCCCGAGCGACAGCAGGTTGACCAATACCAGCAGCGCCAACACCCCCAGGAAACCGATGACCGTGGCCCGGCCCACGTCCGAGCGTTTCTCGGCCCGCGCCGAGTAGACACTGGCGCCCTCGATGCCGATAAACACAAACACCGTGACCAGCATCATGTTGCGCACCTGATCCACCACGCCGCCGAAATTCGGATTACTCAGGCCCCAGATATCCCGGGTAAAGATGTCGGCCTTGAATGCCACGGCGGCGATCACGATAAACATCACCAGCGGTACGATCTTGGCCACGGTGGTGATCTGGTTGATAAACGCCGCCTCCTTGATCCCGCGCATCACCAGGAAATGCACCGCCCACAACAACACCGATGCGCAGCCAATCGCTACCGGGGTATTGCCCTGACCGAACACCGGAAAAAAGTAGCCGAGGGTACTGAATAGCAACACGAAGTAACCGACGTTGCCCATCCAGGCACTGATCCAGTAGCCCCAGGCCGACGAGAAACCCATGTAGTCGCCAAACCCGGCCTTGGCGTACGCGTATACGCCGGAATCCAGTTCCGGCTTGCGGTTGGCCAGGGTCTGGAACACAAAGGCCAGGGTCAGCATGCCCACGGCGGTAATGCCCCAGCCAATCAACACCGCGCCTACCTCGGCCCGCGCCGCCATGTTCTGCGGCAACGAGAAAATCCCGCCGCCGATCATCGAGCCCACCACCAGGGCGATCAAGGCATTGAGGCGCAGCTTTTCCGAGGATTGGGACATGAACACTCCTGAACAAAACAACCATTGAGCCAACAACTGTGCACTCAACTAACTTATTAAGCCGGCGCAGCGTTTATTAGATATAGCCAATAAAGGCGCCGGCTTCATAACTTAAAGGCATGACAATAAACAGCGTTAAGGCAAATTTATAATTTAAATAACGCTGCGCTGTAAAAGTTTGCATATCTGCAAATACGGGCTAGCTTCAAAGGTCCATGCTAATGAGAAAACCTGTTGTTTGAAACGCAGAACCGCTCTACGACGAGCCTCTGCGAGGCACTTGAGCGCCCGTACCTTTCATCATAAGTCATTAATTCACAATGGAATGTGCCAATGAAGTGATCTGAGTCAGCTGTTTGATTAGCGCACGGATTTATTCTGTGGTCTCTCTTCTCCTGCATTGGAGTCATGCGATGTCTGAATCTCCCGGAAAACTTCGACTCGGCGCACTGGTTGCACTTGTCGTGGGTTCAATGATTGGTGGCGGGATCTTCTCACTGCCGCAAAACATGGCGGCCAGCGCCGATGTCGGCGCGGTACTGATTGGTTGGGTGATCACCGCCGTGGGCATGTTGACCCTGGCGTTCGTGTTCCAGACCCTGGCCAATCGCAAGCCCGACCTCGACGGCGGGGTCTATGCCTACGCCAAGGCCGGGTTTGGCGACTACATGGGTTTCTCATCCGCCTGGGGTTACTGGATCAGTGCCTGGTTGGGCAACGTCGGCTATTTCGTGCTGCTGTTCAGCACCCTCGGTTACTTCTTCCCCATCTTCGGCGAAGGCAACACCCCGGCGGCGGTGATCGGCGCGTCGGTGCTGCTGTGGGCCGTGCACTTCCTGGTACTGCGCGGGATCAAGGAAGCCGCGTTCATCAACCTGGTCACCACCATCGCCAAGGTGGTGCCACTGGTGCTGTTTGTGTTGATCGCGCTCTTCGCGTTCAAGCTGGACATCTTCACCGCCGACATCTGGGGCGTGAAAAACCCGGACCTGGGCAGCGTGATGAACCAGGTGCGCAACATGATGCTGGTCACCGTCTGGGTGTTCATCGGCATTGAGGGCGCAAGCATCTTCTCGTCCCGCGCCGAAAAACGCTCCGACGTCGGCAAGGCCACGGTGATTGGTTTTATCACCGTGCTGCTGTTCCTGATGCTGGTGAACGTGCTGTCCCTGGGGATCATGACCCAACCGGAATTGGCCAAGCTGCAAAACCCGTCGATGGCCGCCGTGCTGGAGCACGTGGTGGGTCACTGGGGCGCGGTATTGATCAGCGTCGGCTTGATCATTTCCTTGCTGGGGGCGCTGCTGTCGTGGGTGCTGCTGTGTGCGGAGATCATGTTCGCCGCCGCCAAGGACCACACCATGCCGGAGTTCCTGCGTAAGGAAAACGCCAACCACGTGCCGGCCAACGCCCTGTGGCTGACCAACGCCATGGTGCAGATTTTCCTGGTGATCACGCTGTTCTCGGCCAGCACTTACCTGTCGCTGATCTACCTCGCCACCTCGATGATCCTGGTGCCTTACCTGTGGTCGGCGGCCTATGCACTGCTGCTGGCGGTGCGCGGTGAAACCTATGAAAGCGCCCCGGGCGAACGCAGGAAAGACCTGCTGATCGGCGCCATCGCGTTGATCTACGCGGTCTGGCTGCTGTACGCCGGTGGCACCAAGTACCTGTTGCTGTCCGCCCTGCTCTACGCCCCTGGCGTGATCCTGTTCGCCATGGCCAAGCATGAATTGGGCAAACCGATTTTCACCAACGTCGAGAAGCTGATTTTCGCCGCAGTCGTCATAGGCGCCCTCGTGGCGGGCTATGGCCTCTACTCCGGCTTCCTGACCCTGTAATCATTGTTCACTGGAGGATCTGTAATGACCACGGAAAAAGTGAAGTACGGCGTACATTCCGAAGCCGGCAAACTGCGCAAAGTCATGGTGTGCTCCCCAGGTTTGGCCCACCAGCGGCTGACCCCAAACAACTGCGATGAACTGCTGTTCGATGACGTGCTGTGGGTAGCCCAGGCCAAGCGCGACCACTTCGACTTCGTGACCAAGATGCGCGAGCGCGACATCGATGTGCTGGAAATGCACAACCTGCTGACCGACATCGTCGCCATCCCCGAAGCGCTGGACTGGATCCTGGAGCGCAAGATCACCGCCAACCAGGTGGGCCTGGGGCTGGTCAATGAGGTCAGCTCGTGGCTGCGCAGCCTGGAGCCGCGCAAGGTCGCCGAGTACCTGATCGGTGGCGTGTCGGCCGATGACCTGCCGAGCAGTTTCGGTGGCAAGACCATCGAGATGTTCCGCGATTTCCTCGGCCACTCAAGTTTCATTCTGCCACCGCTGCCCAACACCCAGTTCACCCGCGACACCACCTGCTGGATCTACGGTGGCGTGACGCTGAACCCGATGTACTGGCCGGCGCGACGCCAGGAAACCCTGCTGGCCAGCGCCATCTACAAATTCCACCCCGAGTTCACCAACGCGGACTTCCAGGTGTGGTACGGCGACCCTGACCAGGAACACGGCAACGCCACCCTGGAAGGCGGCGACGTGATGCCGATTGGTAACGGCGTGGTGTTGATCGGCATGGGCGAGCGTTCCTCGCGCCAGGCCATCGGCCAACTCGCCCTGAACCTGTTCAAGCACAAGGCCGTGGAGCGTGTGATCGTCGCCGGCCTGCCAAAATCCCGCGCGGCGATGCACCTCGACACCGTGTTCAGCTTCTGCGACCGCGACCTGGTCACGATCTTCCCGGAAGTGGTCAACCAGATCGTCGCTTTCACCCTGCGCCCGGACGAGACCAAGCCCGGCGGCATCGACATCCAGCGCGAAAAAACCAACTTCCTCGACACCGTCGCCGCCGCCCTGAACCTCAAGGCCCTGCGTGTGGTGGAAACCGGCGGCAACAGCTTCGCCGCCGAGCGCGAGCAGTGGGATGACGGCAACAACGTAGTGGCCGTGGAGCCTGGCGTGGTGATCGGCTACGACCGCAACACCTACACCAACACCTTGCTGCGCAAGGCCGGTGTGGAAGTCATCACCATCAGCGCCGGTGAACTCGGCCGTGGCCGTGGCGGCGGCCACTGCATGACCTGCCCGATCATTCGCGACCCAATCGACTACTGATATTCAAACCCTGGCCGCCGCTCATAAGGCGCCGGCCAGGGGGATAACCTAAACAGAAGGAGATCCACCATGGCTTTTAATATGCGCAACCGCAGCCTGCTGTCGCTGATGCACCACACCACTCGCGAGCTGCACTACCTGCTGGACCTGTCCCGCGACCTCAAGCGCGCCAAATACACCGGCACCGAGCGTCCACACCTGAAGGGCAAAAACATCGCGCTGATCTTCGAAAAAACCTCGACCCGCACCCGTTGCGCGTTCGAAGTGGCGGCCCATGACCAGGGTGCCCACGTCACCTACATCGACCCGGTGTCGTCGCAGATCGGCCACAAAGAAAGCATGAAAGACACCGCCCGCGTCCTCGGCCGGATGTTCGATGCCATCGAGTACCGTGGCTTTGAACAGGAAATCGTCGAAGAACTGGCCAAGTTCGCCGGTGTGCCGGTGTTCAACGGCCTGACCGCTGAATTCCACCCCACCCAGATGATCGCCGACACCCTGACCATGCGCGAGCACAGCGACAAGCCGCTGCATGACATCAGCTACGCCTACCTGGGCGACGCCCGCTACAACATGGGCAACTCGCTGCTGATGATCGGCGCCAAGCTGGGCATGGACGTGCGCATCGGCGCGCCTAAAGCCCTGTGGCCCCATGCTGACTTCATCAAGCAATGCCAGGCATTCGCCGAGGAAAGCGGCGCGCGCATCACCATCACCGAAGACCCGAAGGAAGCGGTGAAAGGCGTGGACTTCATCCACACCGATATCTGGGTGTCCATGGGCGAACCGGTGGAAGCGTGGGACGAGCGCATCGAGCAACTGCTGCCGTACCAGGTCAACGCCAAGATGATGAAGGCCTCGGGCAATCCACGCGTGAAATTCATGCACTGCCTGCCGGCGTTCCACAACAGCGAAACCAAGGTCGGCAAGGACATCGCCGCGCGTTATCCAAACCTGGCCAATGGCGTGGAAGTGACCGAAGAAGTGTTTGAGTCCCCGGCCAACATTGCCTTTGAACAGGCGGAAAACCGCATGCACACCATCAAGGCGATCCTGGTGTCGGCGCTGGCGGATATCTAAACCAATACCGCTCCCACATTTGGCCCGGTGTTCACAACGCTGGATTCTGGAAGGACAACCTTATATGCGTATCGTCGTTGCACTGGGCGGCAACGCCCTTCTGCGCCGTGGTGAACCCATGACCGCAGACAATCAACGGGCCAATATCCGCATCGCCACCGAACAGATCGCCAAGATCCACAAAGGCAACGAGCTGGTGATTGCCCACGGCAATGGCCCGCAAGTGGGCCTGCTGTCGCTGCAGGCTGCCGCCTACACCCAGGTTTCACCTTACCCGCTGGATGTGTTGGGAGCCGAAACCGAAGGCATGATCGGCTACATCATCGAACAGGAACTGGGCAACCTGCTGGACTTCGAAGTGCCGTTCGCCACACTGCTGACCCAGGTGGAAGTGGACGCCAAGGACCCGGCCTTCCAGAACCCGACCAAACCCATCGGCCCGGTGTACTCCAAAGCCGAAGCGGAAAAACTCGCCGCCGAAAAAGGCTGGGCGATTGCCCCCGATGGCGACAAGTATCGCCGCGTGGTGGCCAGCCCACGGCCAAAGCGGATCTTTGAAATCCGCCCGATCCAGTGGTTGCTGGAAAAAGGCAGCATCGTGATCTGCGCCGGCGGCGGCGGGATTCCGACGATGTATGGCGAAGACGGCAAGCTCAAGGGCATTGAAGCCGTGATCGACAAAGACCTGTGCTCATCCTTGCTTGCCGGGCAACTGGACGCCGATTTGCTGGTGATCGCCACCGACGTCAATGCCGCCTTTATCGACTTCGGCAAGCCCACCCAGAAAGCCATCGGCCAGGCACACCCGGACGAAATCGAAAAGCTCGGCTTCGCCGCCGGCTCCATGGGGCCCAAGGTCCAGGCCGCCTGCGAGTTCGCCCGCCAGACTGGCAAAACCGCAGTGATCGGTTCACTCTCGGACATCGAAGCGATCGTCCAGGGCAGCGCCGGCACCCGCATCAGTACCGCAAAACCTGGCATCACCTACCTGTGAAGTAGAGGAGAAACGCCTATGGCTACCTTTGAACCTGGTCACCTGCACATCGAACGCCACGCGCTGAACAAGGATGACTACAGCTACAACCTGTGCATCGACTACGAAGTCAGCCAGGACCCAAAGGAAGGCAAGGGAATGCTCTTCAAGATGCACGGCACGGTGCAGGGCAAGGAGCTCAAGGAAGAGTTCTTCCTGCCCAAGGACCAGTCGTTCGACTTCGCCCGGCAGGCGATGAACATCGCGCAGAAGTACGGCATGCCGAAGATTGCCGTGCTCAATGGCCAGATGCACAAGCAGTACGATTTGATGTTTGAGGATGTGCGCCATCAGTTGGATGTGAAGCCTGGGGATCCGGTCAAACCCGAACACCTCGAATAACCCGATTTCATTAACACCGGCGAACCCTGTGGGAGCTGGCTTGCCTGCGATAGCGGTCTGACAGTCAATACCTTAATTGACTGATCCACCGCTATCGCAGGCAAGCCAGCTCCCACATTTTTGATCTCCATCACTGGTCAGGCATACTTGCCACCTCTCGCTCGCCAGAACCAAAAACAGCCCCATGCGTATCCACGTCAGCTTCATCGACCGCGTCGGCATCACCCAGGAAGTCCTGGCCTTGCTCGGTGGGCGCAATCTGAACCTGGATGCGGTGGAAATGGTTCCGCCCAACGTCTACATCGACGCCCCGACCCTAAGCGCCGAGGTACTGGAAGAGCTGCGTGATGCACTGTTCAGCGTGCGCGGCGTGCAAGCCGTGACCGTGGTCGACATCCTCCCCGGCCAGCGCCAGCACCTGCAACTCGATGCCCTGCTCGCCGCCATGACCGACCCGGTACTGGCCCTGGACAGCGCCGGCAAGATCCTGCTGGCCAACCCGGCGCTGATCGCCTTGTACGGTCGCGAACCCGCCGGGGAAAGCATCAACGAACTGTTCGACGACCCAACCCTGCTGGCCACCCTGCTGGAACACGGCTTTCGCCTGGCCCTGCGGGAAATCAGCGTCAACGGCCAGACCCTGCTGCTGGACGCCACGCCGATCACCGACGCCGGCGCCCTGCTGACCCTGTACCAACCCAACCGCATCGGCGAACAACTGTCGGCGCTGCACCATGACCACGCCGAAGGTTTCGACGCGTTGTTGGGCGAGTCTCCGGCGATCCGCACCCTCAAGGCGCGGGCGCAACGGGTGGCGGCGCTGGATGCACCGTTGTTGATCCAGGGCGAGACCGGCACCGGCAAGGAGCTGGTGGCCCGTGCCTGCCACGCCATCAGCGCACGCCACAGCGCGCCGTTCCTGGCCCTGAACTGCGCGGCGCTGCCGGAGAACCTGGCCGAGAGCGAACTGTTCGGCTACGCCCCCGGCGCCTTCACCGGTGCCCAGCGCGGCGGCAAGCCGGGGCTGATGGAACTGGCCAACCAGGGCACGGTGTTCCTCGACGAGATCGGCGAGATGTCGCCGTACTTGCAGGCCAAGCTGCTGCGGTTTCTCAACGACGGCAGCTTCCGCCGGGTGGGCGGCGACCGTGAGGTGAAGGTCAATGTGCGGATCCTCAGCGCCACCCACCGCGACCTGGAAAAGATGGTCAGCGAAGGCACCTTCCGCGAAGACCTGTTCTACCGCCTCAACGTGCTCAACGTCGAAGTGCCGCCCCTGCGCGAGCGCGGCCAGGACATCCTGCTGCTGGCCCGCTACTTCATGCAGCAGGCCTGCGCGCAGATCCAGCGCCCGGTCTGCCGCCTGGCGCCGGGCACCTACCCGGCGCTGCTGGGCAACCGCTGGCCGGGCAACGTGCGGCAATTACAGAACGTGATCTTCCGCGCCGCGGCCATTTGCGAAAGCAGCCTGGTGGACATCGGCGACCTGGACATCGCCGGCACCTCGGTGGCGCGGCAGAACGATGGTGAAGTCGACAGCCTGGAGCAGGCGGTGGAAGACTTCGAGCGCGGGTTGCTGGAGAAGCTCTATGTCAGCTATCCGTCCACGCGCCAGCTGGCCAGCCGCCTGCAAACCTCCCACACCGCCATTGCCCACCGCTTGCGCAAGTACGGCATTCCCAACAAGCCCTGACTGACTGCACGCGATCAACATGTGGGAGCGGGCTTGCTCGCGAATGCGTTGGGTCAGTCAATACATTCGGCACTGACATACCGCTTTCGCGAGCAAGCCCGCTCCCACATTTGATCTACGGCGCCCTCAAAAGCGACCTCCGCCTGTACTGAAAGCGCTACAGTGGAACGATATCAATACACACCGTCCCAGGCGTCGCGATGCAAGGCTTTGATCCTCATAGTCTTTTTTTCAACGGCCCAGCTGTAGCGATATCGCTACAACCACCTTCCGATCATCACCCGCCATAATCAGTAACTAATTGTTTTATAACGACAAAAAAACATTGGCCGCAATTTTGCTAAGCAACTCCCCATTATTCCAATCCCGTCCACCAGACGAATCTGGCCCTGAGGAGTTTCCATGAGCGAGTTGCGCTTTACTGAAGATCACGAATGGCTGCGCGCCGAAGCCGACGGCAGCGTGACCGTGGGCATTACCGCTTTTGCGCAGAACGCGCTGGGTGATGTGGTTTTCGTGCAACTGCCTGAGCTGCAGTCCTACGACAAAGGGGCAGAAGCCTCCACCGTTGAATCGGTCAAGGCCGCCAGCGGCGTATACATGCCATTGGACGGCGAAGTCCTCGAAGTAAACGACAAGCTGGACGGCAGCCCCGAGCTGGTCAACGAAGACCCGATGGGCGAAGGCTGGTTCTTCCGCTTTAAACCGGCTGATGCCGACGCAGTAGCTAAGCTGTTGGATCAGGATGCGTATGACCGCCTGATCAAAGCCAACGCTGAAGCCTGAGGAGCGCGCCATGACTAATCTGACCACCGCCAACGAATTCATCGCCCGCCACATCGGCCCGCGCCAGGACGACGAGCAACACATGCTCGCCACCCTGGGCTTTGATTCCCTGGAAGCCTTGAGCGCCAGCGTGATCCCGGAAAGCATCAAGGGCACCGCTGTGCTGGGCCTGAGCGACGGCCTGAGCGAAGCCGACGCACTGGCTTCGATCAAGGCGATTGCCGCCAAGAACGAGCTGTTCAAGACCTACATCGGCCAGGGCTACTACAACTGCCACACACCGTCGCCGATCCTGCGCAACCTCCTGGAAAACCCGGCCTGGTACACCGCCTACACGCCTTACCAGCCTGAAATTTCCCAGGGCCGCCTGGAGTCGTTGCTGAACTTCCAGACGCTGATCAGCGACCTCACCGGCCTGCCGATCGCCAACGCCTCGCTGTTGGACGAAGCCACCGCCGCTGCCGAAGCCATGACCTTCTGCAAACGCCTGAGCAAGAACAAAGGCAGCAACGCGTTCTTCGCCTCCGTGCACAGCCACCCGCAAACCCTCGACGTATTGCGCACCCGTGCCGAGCCGCTGGGCATCGACGTGGTGGTGGGCGACGAGCGTGAACTGACCGACGTCAGCGCCTTCTTCGGCGCCCTGCTGCAATACCCGGCCAGCAACGGTGACGTGTTCGACTACCGCGAACTGACCGAGCGCTTCCACGCCGCCAATGCGCTGGTAGCCGTGGCCGCCGACCTGCTGGCCCTGACCCTGCTGACCCCGCCGGGTGAGTTCGGCGCCGACGTGGCCATCGGCAGCGCGCAACGCTTCGGCGTTCCGCTGGGCTTCGGTGGCCCGCATGCGGCGTACTTCTCCACCAAGGATGCGTTCAAGCGCGACATGCCGGGCCGCCTGGTCGGCGTCTCCGTGGACCGTTTCGGCAAGCCGGCCCTGCGCCTGGCCATGCAGACCCGCGAGCAACATATCCGCCGCGAGAAGGCCACCAGCAACATCTGCACCGCCCAAGTGCTGTTGGCCAACATTGCCAGCATGTACGCCGTGTACCACGGCCCGAAAGGCCTGACCCAGATTGCCAACCGCATTCACCACCTGACCGCGATCTTCGCCAAAGGCTTGGGCGCATTGGGCCTGGCAGTTGAACAAGCCCACTTCTTCGACACCCTGACCATCAAGACCGGCGCGCAAACTGCTGCCCTGCACGACAAGGCTCGCGCCCAGCGCATCAACCTGCGTGTGGTCGACGGCGAACGCGTTGGCCTGTCGGTGGACGAAACCACCTCCCAAGCCGACATCGAAACCCTGTGGAGCGTGTTCGCCGGCGGTAAAGCCCTGCCGGACTTCGCCGCATTGGCTGCCAGCGTTGAAAGCACCCTGCCGGCCGCGCTGCTGCGCCAGTCGCCAATTCTCAGCCACCCGGTGTTCAACCGTTACCACTCCGAAACCGAGCTGATGCGCTACCTGCGCAAACTGGCCGACAAGGACCTGGCCCTGGATCGCACCATGATCCCGCTGGGCTCGTGCACCATGAAGCTCAACGCCGCCAGCGAAATGATCCCGGTGACCTGGGCCGAGTTCGGTGCCCTGCACCCGTTCGCCCCGGCCTCGCAAAGCGCCGGCTACCAGCAACTGACGACCGAACTGGAAGCCATGCTCTGCGCGGCCACCGGTTACGACGCGATTTCCCTGCAACCGAACGCCGGTTCCCAGGGCGAATACGCCGGCCTGCTGGCCATCCGTGCCTATCACCAGAGCCGTGGCGAAGAACGCCGCGACATCTGCCTGATCCCGTCGTCGGCCCATGGCACCAACCCGGCCACCGCCAACATGGCCGGCATGCGCGTGGTGGTCACCGCCTGCGATGCACGCGGTAACGTCGACATCGAAGACCTGCGTGCCAAGGCTATCGAGCACCGCGAGCACCTCGCTGCGCTGATGATCACCTACCCGTCCACCCACGGCGTGTTCGAAGAAGGCATCCGCGAAATCTGCGGGATCATTCACGACAACGGCGGCCAGGTGTACATCGACGGCGCCAACATGAACGCTATGGTCGGCCTCTGCGCCCCGGGCAAGTTCGGCGGCGATGTATCCCACCTGAACCTGCACAAGACCTTCTGCATTCCCCACGGTGGTGGCGGCCCGGGCGTCGGCCCGATTGGCGTCAAATCCCACCTGACGCCGTTCCTGCCCGGCCATGCCGCGATGGAACGCAAGGAAGGCGCGGTCTGCGCCGCACCGTTCGGCAGCGCGAGCATCCTGCCGATCACCTGGATGTACATCAGCATGATGGGCGGCGCGGGCCTCAAGCGCGCTTCGCAGTTGGCGATCCTCAACGCCAACTACATTTCCCGTCGCCTGGAAGAGCACTACCCGGTGCTGTACACCGGCAGCAACGGCCTGGTGGCCCACGAATGCATCCTTGACCTGCGCCCGTTGAAAGACAGCAGCGGCATCAGCGTGGATGACGTGGCCAAGCGCCTGATCGACTTTGGTTTCCATGCGCCGACCATGTCGTTCCCGGTGGCTGGCACCCTGATGATCGAGCCGACCGAAAGCGAATCCAGGGAAGAACTGGACCGCTTCTGCGACGCGATGATCGCCATCCGCGAAGAAATCCGCGCGGTGGAAAATGGCTCGCTGGACAAAGACGACAACCCGCTGAAAAACGCGCCACACACTGCCGCGGAACTGGTTGGCGAATGGAGCCACCCATACAGCCGTGAACAAGCGGTGTACCCGGTGGCGTCGTTGATCGAAGCCAAGTACTGGCCGCCGGTTGGCCGGGTCGACAACGTGTTTGGCGATCGCAACCTGGTGTGCGCTTGCCCGTCGATCGAGAGCTACGCGTAACCTGATGTGGGAGCGGGCTTGCTCGCGAATGCGGAGTGTCAGTTGATACATCTGGTGACTGACCCACCGCTTTCGCGAGCAAGCCCGCTCCCACATTGGACCGCGTACATCCGTTCAATAATAAGAAACCGGAGAACAACCATGTCTTTAAGCGTGTTCGACCTGTTCAAGATTGGCATCGGCCCCTCCAGCTCTCACACCGTCGGCCCGATGCGCGCTGCCGCTCGATTCGTCGAGGGACTGAAGCGCGACAACCTGCTGGGCGCCACCACCTGCGTCAAGATGGAGCTCTACGGCTCACTCGGCGCCACCGGCAAAGGCCACGGCAGTGACAAGGCCGTATTGTTGGGCCTGGAAGGCGAGCACCCGGATACCGTGAACACCGAAACCGTTGCCGCCCGCCTGTTGGAAATTCGCGGCAACGCACGCTTGAACCTGCTCGGCGAACACAGCATTGCGTTCAACGAGAAAGAACACCTGGCGATGATTCGCAAACCCCTGCCCTATCATCCCAACGGCATGATCTTCCGCGCCTTCGACGCCGCCGGCTTGCA
The DNA here is from genome assembly GCF_013386315.1 of Pseudomonas sp. P7779. Taxonomy (NCBI): domain Bacteria; kingdom Pseudomonadati; phylum Pseudomonadota; class Gammaproteobacteria; order Pseudomonadales; family Pseudomonadaceae; genus Pseudomonas; species Pseudomonas sp. P7779. Next base: position 27,948 of record NZ_JACARZ010000096.1, read on the forward strand.
GATTCGCAGCCGCGAGTACTACTCGGTGGGCGGCGGGTTTGTGGTGGATGAAGACGCCGCCGGCCACGACCGGATTGTCGAAGACGCCACGCCCCTGACGTTCCCGTTCAAAAGTGCCAAGGACTTGCTCGGCCATTGCGCCACCTATGGGCTGTCCATCAGCCAGGTGATGCTGACCAATGAAAGCGCCTGGCGCCCGGAAGCGGAAACCCGCGCCGGCCTGCTGAAGATCTGGCAGGTGATGCAGGATTGCGTGGACGCGGGCTGTCGCAACGAAGGGATTTTGCCCGGAGGGCTGAAGGTCAAGCGCCGCGCCGCCGCGCTGCACCGCCAGCTGTGCAAGCACCCGGAATCGGCGCTGCGCGACCCGTTGTCGGTACTGGACTGGGTCAACCTCTACGCCCTGGCGGTCAACGAAGAAAACGCCAATGGCGGGCGCGTGGTGACGGCGCCCACCAACGGGGCGGCCGGGATTGTGCCGGCGGTGTTGCACTACTACATGCGCTTTATCCCGGGGGCCAGTGAAGACGGCGTGGTGCGCTTCCTGCTCACCGCCGCGGCCATCGGCATTCTGTACAAGGAAAACGCCTCGATCTCCGGCGCCGAAGTCGGCTGCCAGGGGGAAGTCGGCGTGGCCTGTTCCATGGCCGCCGGCGCCCTGTGCGAAGTGTTGGGCGGTACGGTTTCCCAGGTGGAGAACGCCGCCGAGATCGGCATGGAACACAACCTCGGCCTGACCTGCGACCCCATCGGCGGGCTGGTGCAGGTGCCCTGCATCGAGCGCAACGCCATGGGTTCGGTCAAGGCCATCAATGCGGTGCGCATGGCCCTGCGCGGCGACGGGCAACACTTCGTGTCCCTCGACAAGGTCATCCGCACCATGCGCCAGACCGGCGCTGACATGAAAAGCAAATACAAGGAAACCGCCCGTGGCGGTTTGGCGGTCAACATTATCGAGTGCTGACGCCTATAAGCGCGTCCGCACGTTTTTCAGGAGCTGAATATGTCCACCGAAACCCTGTTGAAAACCCCGTTGCACGCCCTGCACATCGAACTGGGCGCGCGCATGGTGCCCTTCGCCGGCTACGACATGCCGGTGCAATACCCGCTGGGCGTGATGAAAGAACACCTGCACACCCGTGAACAAGCCGGGTTGTTCGATGTGTCGCACATGGGCCAGATCCGCCTGACCGGCGCCGGTGCCGCCAAGGCCCTGGAAACCCTGGTGCCGGTGGACATCATCGACCTGCCGGTGGGCATGCAGCGTTATGCGATGTTCACCAACGAGCAAGGCGGCATCCTCGATGACCTGATGGTCGCCAACCTGGGTAACGACGAACTGTTCCTGGTGGTCAACGCCGCCTGCAAGGACCAGGACCTGGCCCACCTGCGCCAGCACATCGGTGACCAGTGCACCATCGAGCCACTGTTCGAGGAACGCGCCCTGCTGGCCCTGCAAGGCCCGGCTGCCGTCAGCGTGCTGGCGCGCCTGGCGCCGGAGGTCAAGCACATGACCTTCATGCAATTCGCGCCGACCCGCCTGCTGGGCGTGGACTGCTACGTCAGCCGCTCGGGCTACACCGGCGAAGACGGCTTCGAAATCTCGGTACCGGCCGCGAACGCCGAGGCCCTGGCCCGCAGCCTGCTGGCCGAAACCGAAGTACAGGCCATCGGCCTGGGCGCCCGCGACTCCCTGCGCCTGGAAGCCGGCCTGTGCCTTTATGGCCATGACATGAACACCGAGACCACGCCGATTGAAGCCAGCCTGTTGTGGGCAATTTCCAAGGCCCGTCGTGCTGATGGCGCACGCGCCGGTGGCTTCCCGGGCGCCGATGCGATCTTCACCCAGCAACAAACCGGCGTCAGCCGCAAACGCGTAGGCCTGTTGCCACAGGAACGCACGCCGGTCCGTGAAGGCGCAGAAATCGTCGACGAACATGGCACCGTGATCGGCAGCGTCTGCAGCGGCGGTTTTGGCCCGAGCCTGGGCGGCCCGCTGGCCATGGGTTATCTGGACAGCGCTTTCATCGCACTGGATACCGAAGTATCTGCGTTGGTACGTGGGAAAAAGGTGCCACTACGTGTAAGTAAAATGCCATTCGTACCACAACGTTACTACCGTGGTTGATTGACTGTTCCTATAAGTAACGCGGTTGCGTTAACGTGCACTAATCTGTAACGCAACCGCCACATTAAAGTGCATTGACGATAGTCAATGTTATGTTCAGTCACCTATAACAAGTGACGAATTCTATCGAATAAACGCGTTCCACATTGTGGACAGAAGTGTAACGAGGCCGAGCAAAACCTGGGGTTTTGCCGGGGCTTGTTTTTTCTGTATTAGTTGGCGTAGAGTTTGCCCACTGTGTTTGCATGGGTCGCTTTGAACCTGGACCTGGGCAGTAGCCAAAGTTTGCTACAACCCGTTCGACGTCTCTTACTTTCCTGCAACCCAGCCCAGTACTCTTTCATGTGAAAGGGGCTGTCATTAATTTTTTTGCGTCAAGGAAATAAGAAAATGGCTGATCGTCAGAGCGGTACCGTCAAGTGGTTTAACGACGAAAAAGGGTTTGGTTTTATCACTCCAGAAAGCGGTCCGGATCTGTTCGTCCACTTCCGCGCTATTCAGGGCAACGGCTTCAAAAGCCTGAAAGAAGGCCAGAAAGTGACCTTCATCGCGGTGCAAGGCCAGAAAGGCATGCAAGCCGACGAAGTACAAGCAGAAGGCTGATCCTTGCTGCGACAAAAAGCCCCTGATATGACATCAGGGGCTTTTTTATGGGCGTTCTTCCGTAAAATGGCTTTTTTCCTGCCGAGAGCCATGCCATGTCGAAACACCTGCTGAGCCCCCAAGGCGAGTTTCCCGCCGTAGGCCTGGGCCGTCGTCTGGCAGCGATGTTCTATGACTTCCTGTTGTGCACCGCCCTGCTGATCGTCACGGCCTTCATCTACAAGCTGGTGTGGATGGGGTTTGTCGGTGAGGCCAAGCTGCGGGCGCTGTCTGAGTCTGGCGCGCTGGATGGTGATCCGCTGTTGTCGACGATTTTGTTTTTTGTGTTGTTTGGGTTTTTTGCCAAGTTCTGGACGCACTCGGGGCAGACCCTGGGGATGCAGGTTTGGGGGGTGCGGGTGCAGAACGCTGATGGGTCGCGGATTAGTCTGTGGCAGGCGTTGTTGCGGTTTGTGGTGTCGATTGCTTCGTGGTTGTGCCTGGGGCTTGGGTTTATCTGGTCGTTGTTCGACAAGCAGAAACGTGGCTGGCATGACATTTATTCGGATACGCGGTTGGTGCGGGTTCCGAAGAAAAAGAAGTAGGTTTTCAGGTTGGGGGCATATCCGTTGCTGCGGTTATGGCCGCTATTGGTTCCGCTTTTACAGCGGCTCACTTTTGAAAAGCGCAAAAGTAAGCAAAACGCTCTTGCCCCACCACTCGGCTCCTCGCCTAGGCTCGGAGTGCCCTCACTCCGGCTTTGGACCGTGG
>NZ_JACARZ010000097.1:0-11780 GCF_013386315.1 Pseudomonas sp. P7779
GATATGTCCCCCATCTAACCCACACCAATCATCCCCCAGCCTTATCGCGCACCATTCACCCCCAACCGTATTTATTGTGACCACAAGCCCCGTGCCTGACACTCAACCCATCCACCCCTAACCACCCCTGGAGTCCCCAATGAGTGAGCCTGTGCAGTTCCAAGACAAGGTCGTGATCGTCACCGGTGCCGGCGGCGGACTAGGCCGCGCCCACGCACTCCTGTTCGCCAGACACGGCGCCAAAGTGCTGGTCAACGATCTTGGCGGCTCAACCCAGGGCGAAGGCGCCAACGCCTCGGCGGCCGACCGCGTAGTGGCCGAAATCCGCGAAGCCGGCGGCATCGCCGAGGCCAACCACGACTCCGTCACCGACGGTGACAAGATCGTCCAGAACGCCCTCGACGCCTTCGGCCGCATCGACGTCGTGGTCAACAACGCCGGGATCCTGCGGGACAAAACCTTCCACAAAATGGAAGACAGCGACTGGGACCTGGTCTACCGCGTACACGTCGAAGGCGCCTACAAAGTCACCCGCGCCGCCTGGCCCCACCTGCGTGAACAAGCCTACGGCCGCGTGATCTTCACCGCCTCGACCTCAGGCATTTACGGCAACTTCGGCCAGTCCAACTACGGCATGGCCAAACTCGGCCTGTACGGCTTGACCCGAACCCTGGCGCTGGAAGGCCGCAAGAACAACATCCTGGTCAACGCCATCGCCCCCACCGGTGGTACACGCATGACCGAAGGCCTGATCCCGCCGCAAGTCTTCGAACGCCTCAAGCCGGAATTGATCAGCCCGCTGGTGGTGTACCTGGGCAGCGAGGCGTGTCAGGAAACCTCCGGGCTGTTTGAGGTGGGCGGCGGCTGGATCGGCAAGACCCGCTGGGAGCGCAGCCTGGGGGTTGGGTTTGATCCTGAAGCCGGGTTCTCCCCGGATGATGTCGCCGCCCACTGGCAGCAAATCTGTGACTTCGACGGGGCCGCTCACCCCAAGGACAACATCGAGGCCTTGAAGGAGATGATGGCCAACCTGCAGAAGTACAGCCTGTGATCATTACGTGAAAAAGTTTTAATCAAGCGGGGCGCCATGGCGCCCCGCTTTATTTCAGGCATAAAAAAAGCCGCTGCAAAGGCAGCGGCTGAAGTAAGACGTTTGATCAAGGAGCAATAAATCAACGTCAGTGAACACCGGTAACAGATTGAAAATATTGATCAATCCATAAAAAACTGGCTGTTCTTCCAGGTTCTGGAAGCGGGCGGTTTGCCCTGAAAGCCAGGCAAGAATAGGCTTTTGTTACAAAATGAAAAATAGCGATTCGAGACAAGGACTGTTACCAAACCCGCAACAGTGGCAATAACACCTCATCCATCCCCCTGATAATCCTTCATCCATCTCGTCCATGGCCTCTCCAAGACCCCGGCCAGAGCGCCCTCTCATCCTTTCGAGCGACAACACGAATACCTCCTTGGTGCGCTTATCGCTCCTGATCGCGGGCAGTAGGGTGGGGCCTTCTGTCACACCACCGGGGAAGACGCATGACAAAAACAACAATGCGCGCCATCTTCAGGCCACAGGCGCTGGCCGCTGCGGTTGCTTTGGGTTGCTGTGCCCAGGCGCAGGCTGTTTCGTTCAACATCGGCGAGATCGAAGGGCAATTCGATTCCTCGCTGTCGGTCGGTGCCAGCTGGGGCATGCGCGATGCCGACAAGAAGCTGGTGGGCATTCCCAACGGCGGAACGGGCCAGGCTTCCACCGGCGATGATGGTCGCCTGAACTTCAAGAAGGTTGAGACCTTCTCCAAGATCTTCAAGGGCATCCACGACCTGGAACTCAAGTACGGCGACAGCGGCGTGTTCGTGCGCGGCAAGTACTGGTACGACTTCGAACTGCAGGACGAAGACCGCGAATTCAAGCAGATCAGCAATAACCACCGCGACGAAGGCGCGCGCTCTTCCGGCTACGAATTACTCGATGCATTTGTCTATCACAACTATTCCATCGGCGATTTGCCGGGCAACGTGCGCGTCGGTAAACAGGTGGTCAGTTGGGGGGAAAGTACGTTCATCGGCAACTCCATCAACAGCATCAACCCCATCGACGTTTCCGCGTTCCGCCGCCCTGGCGCCGAGATCAAGGAAGGCCTGATTCCGGTCAACATGGTGTTCGCCTCCCAAAGCCTCACCAACCAGTTGAGCGTGGAAGGTTTCTACCAGTTGAACTGGGAAAACACCGTGGTGGACAACTGCGGCACCTTCTTCGGTAACGACGTGGTGGCCCATGGCTGCAACGGCAACTACACCGTCGGCAGCCCGGCGATTGCACCATTGCAACCGGTAGCGGCGGCGTTTGGCCAGGGCTTCCAGGTTACGAAAGAAGGCGTAGTGGTGCAGCGTGCAAAAGACCGCGAGGCGCGCGATGGCGGCCAGTTCGGCATGGCGTTGCGCTGGCTGGGAGATGACACCGAGTACGGCCTGTACTTCATGAACTATCACAGCCGCACGCCCACCGTCGGTACCATCACCGCCAACACCAACCTGGCAACCATTGGCGCTATTGCCAACGCGGCCAACGGGATCGCCCCGGGTACCGGGGCCGGCCTGGCGCAAAGCACGATGCTCGGTCGCGGCCAGTATTACCTCGACTACCCGGAAAACATCCGCCTGTTCGGTGCCAGTTTCTCCACCACCTTGCCCACCGGCACCGCCTGGACCGGCGAAATCAGCTACCGCCCGAATGCTCCCGTACAACTCAACACCACCGACCTGACGCTGGCCCTGGTCAACCCGATTGCCGGCAACGCCGCTTCACCGATCAGCAGTTCCTTCGGCGCCGACAACGCCGGCTACCGCCGCAAGGAAATCACCCAGATCCAGAGCACCATGACCCAATTCTTCGACCAGGTACTGGGCGCCGAACGCCTGACCCTGGTGGGCGAGGCGGCCTTTGTGCACGTCGGCGGGCTGGAGGCGAAATCCAAGCTGCGTTATGGCCGTGACTCGGTCTACGGCCAATACGGTTTCGGCGGCGACACCGATGGGTTTGTCACGGCCAACTCCTGGGGTTATCGCGCCCGGGCCATCCTCGATTACAACAACGTATTCGCCGGGGTCAACCTCAAGCCCAACGTGTCGTGGTCCCAGGACGTCAGCGGCTACGGCCCCAACGGCCTGTTCAACGAAGGCGCCAAGGCCATCAGCGTCGGCGTGGATGCGGACTACCGCAACACCTACACCGCGAGCCTGAGCTACACCGACTTTTTTGGCGGTGACTACAACACCCTCACCGACCGCGACTTCATCGCCCTCAGCTTTGGCGTGAACTTCTGATTTGGCTTAAGTAAGGACAAGAGACTATGCGCAAAATGATTCTGCAATGCGGGGTGTTGGCCCTGAGCCTGTTGGCCGCCAACGTGATGGCCGCAGTGTCGCCGGAAGAAGCGGCCAAGCTCGGCACTACCCTGACCCCGGTGGGCGCCGAGAAGGCCGGTAACGCCGATGGTTCGATCCCGGCATGGACCGGTGGTATCCCGAAAAACGCCGGGGCGGTGGACAGCAAAGGCTTCCTCGCTGACCCGTTTGCCAATGAAAAGCCGCTGTTCGTGATCACCGCCGCCACGGTCGACAAGTACAAGGACAAACTCTCCGAAGGCCAGGTGGCGATGTTCAAGCGCTACCCGCAAACCTACAAGATCCCCGTGTACCCGACCCACCGCACGGTCAACCTGCCGCCGGAGATCTACGAGTCGATCAAGCGCAGCGCGCTCAACGTGCATGCGATCAACGACGGCAATGGCCTGGAGAACTTCACCGGCAACCGCTACTACGCGTTCCCGATTCCGAAGAACGGCGTTGAGGTGCTGTGGAACCACATCACCCGTTACCACGGCGGCAACCTGCGCCGCATCATTACCCAGGCCACGCCGCAAACCAACGGCAGCTACACGCCGATCCGTTTCGAGGAAGAAGTGGCCGTGCCGCAACTGATCCCGGACATGGACCCGGTCAAGGGCGCCAACGTACTGACCTTCTTCAAACAATCGGTGACCGCCCCGGCGCGCCTGGCCGGCAACGTACTGTTGGTGCATGAGACGCTCGACCAGGTGAAGGAACCGCGCCTGGCCTGGGTCTACAACGCCGGCCAGCGCCGGGTACGCCGTGCGCCGCAAGTGGCCTACGACGGGCCGGGCACTGCGGCCGACGGCCTGCGCACCTCGGATAACTTCGACATGTTCTCCGGCGCCCCCGATCGCTACGACTGGAAGCTGGTGGGCAAGAAGGAGATGTACATCCCCTACAACAGCTACAAGCTCGACTCGCCGACCCTCAAGTACGATGACATCATCAAGGCCGGCCACATCAACCAGGACCTGACCCGCTACGAGCTGCACCGGGTCTGGGAAGTGATCGGCACGGTCAAGCCGAGCGAGCGGCACATCTACGCCAAGCGCCACATGTACATCGACGAAGACAGCTGGCAGGTGGCGCTGGTGGACCACTACGACGGCCGCGGCCAGCTGTGGCGTGTTGCTGAAGGTCACGCGCAGTTCTACTACGACCACCAGGTGCCGGCCTACACCGTCGAAACCCTGTACGACATCATCGCCGGGCGCTACATCGCCCTGGGCATGAAGAACGAAGAGAAGAGCAGCTTTGTGTTCGGCTTTGCGGCCAAGGCGGCCGACTACACGCCGGCAGCATTGCGCTCGGAAGGCGTGCGCTAAAACCTGATTGAAATGCGATCAAACTGTGGGAGCGGGCTTGCTCGCGAAAGCGGTCTGTCAGTTAAAGCATCAGTGACTGATACACCGCCTTCGCGAGCAAGCCCGCTCCCACATTTACGGTGTTCCACCTTTAGAACGAGTGCCGGGTGGCCTTTTGGCTCCCGGCTTTTTTATGCCCGCCAATCAGCCTGCTGAATACTCCTCAACAACCGCCAGCCACAGGACTAGGGTAGGGCGCACGCCGCCTAATAATAAAAAACAGGGACGCAGTAATGACCGCCATGACCCGTTGTCTGGATCGTCCTGGATTCATGCCACGCTTGTCTCCCCATCATCTGTTGCGCCCGCGCCTGGCCGTGCCGCTGCTCAACGCCACTGCGCGGGTGAAGTTGCTCTGCGCCCCGGCCGGCAGTGGCAAGAGTGCATTGCTCGCCGAGTGCGCGTTGCAGGCGCCTTCGCAGTGCCAGGTGTACTGGTTGCCGCTGAATGGCGTGGCCTCGGATTTGTGTCAGCGCCTGGCGCAAAGCCTTGGCCTCGACTTTGTTGATGAGCCCACCTTGCTGCTGGCCCTGAACCGCTGGCAAGCGCCGGCCTGGTTGTTTCTCGATGACTTCTGCCGCGTGCCGGCGCCTGAACTGGATGGGTTGCTTGACCGCATTCTGGCGGCCAGCAGCCCGGCCTTGACCTGGTGGATCGGCGCGCGGCGGCGGCCGGCCTGCAACTGGCCCCGGCTGTTGCTTGATGATGAGCTGTGGGAATGCAGCGCTGCCGAGTTGGCGTTTGACCCCAGCGAAATCCAGCACTTGGCCGGGCCCAGCGCCGACAAGGTGTTGCAGTTCAGCGCCGGCTGGTGCGCCGGAGTGCGTATCGGATTGCTTGAAGGCGACGGGCACCCGGACAAAACCTTGCTCGACTACCTGCAACACGAGTTGTTCACGGGCCTGGCGCCGGAATTGGCCGAGGCCTGGCGCGTGCTCGCGCACCTGCCACGCTTCAACCCGAGCTTGTGTGACCACCTGTTCGGCTTTGGTGACGGCGGCAACTACCTGCGAGACTTGCAGACGCTGGGCGCCTTTATCGAGCCCTGGGAAGAGTCCACCGACTGGCTGCAAGTCTTCCCGCCACTGGCCCAACTGATGCGCGCCGAACCCTGGCCAGCGAGGCGCTCCTGGCACCGGCGCGCGTGCCAATGGTTTACCGCCGCCGAGGACTGGCAAGCAGCCTTTGAGCAAGCGTTGCAGGCCGAAGAGTACGAAGTGGCCGTGAGCCTGTTGCAGCATTTCAGTTTTGAAGACCTGTTCCGCCAGCAAAACGCGGTGCTGTTGTTGCGCCTGCATGAGCAGCATGGCGATGAATTGATGCTGGGCTCGGCGCAACTGGTGGGCTTGGTAACGGCGGCGTTGCTGTTTGCCGGGCGTTTCGACCAGGCGGCGTTGTGCATTGACCAACTGGCGCGTTTCACTCCGCAACCGACCGCGCACCTGCAGCGTTATCTGCTGGCCCGCTGGCAGGCGCAATGGGGCTGGCTGTTGCATCTGGGCGGCGAAGCCGCACGGGCCCGGGAACATTTTCTCGAAGCCCTGCAAGACTTGCCCGAGAGCGCCTGGACGTCGCGCCTGATGTGCCTGTCGGGCCTGACCCAGCAAGCCTTGCTGCGTGGCGAGCTGGACGTGGCCCAGGCGCTGAACCGCGAGGCGTTGTGCCTGGCGCGCTCCCACGGCTCACTGCTGTTGGAGGCATTGTTGGAGCTCGATCATGCGCAGTTGCTGGAGCAGCGCGGCGCGCCGTATCGGGCCCAGAGCCTGCTGGAAAATGTGCAGCGCATGCTGGTGCAACAGCGGCTTAAAGCCGGGCCGTTGATGGGGCGGATTTGCTTGCGACGTGGGCACCTGGCGCTGCGCCAGGGCCACGACGGCGTGGCCGCCGAATGCTTCGAATCCGGCCTGGGCATGTGCCTGCACAGCCAGGACAAACGCGTGCTCTACGGCTACCTGGGACTGGCGCTATTGGCCGCCAACAAGGGCGATTACGCCCAGGCGTTTATCCAGTTGCGCGACGCTGAGCGCCTGATGCAGCAACGTCAGGTGCCCGACACCGTCTATCGCGCCGTATTGCTGTTGCTCAGCGGGCATTTCTGGCTGCAACAGGGTCGCGCCGAACTGACCCTGGAGGCGGTGACCCGGGTGCTGCGGCACTACCGTGGCCCCAAGGCGAAACAAGCACCGCCGGCCACCCTGGAGTTGATCCCCAGGCTTGAATATTTGCAGGTGCTGGCCGAAGTGAAATTGCATCGCGCCGAAGAGCCTGTCGCCCGCCTGAGTGCGTTACTGGAGGCCGCCCGTCAGCGGGGCATGCTGTGCCTGGAAGCGGAGTTGCACTTGGTGCTGGGGGAAGTGGCCTGGCAAGTCGGCGATCGCCCGTTGGCCGTGCGCTCGCTGGAAGCCGGATTGGAACTGGCGGGGCGTTGCCAGGTACAGCAGGCGATTCGCGAGCTGCGCCTCAGGCAACCGGGGTTGTTGAGTGCATTGGGGCTGGAACCGCAGGAATGCCCGGCGGCGGCGGGGGAAAATCCCCTGAGCCAGCGCGAGCTTGAGGTGCTGCAACTGATTGCCCAGGGCAATTCCAATCTGGAAATTGCCAGCCAATTGTTTATCTCGCTGCACACGGTAAAAACCCATGCGCGGAGGATTCACAGCAAATTGGGGGTGGAGCGGCGCACCCAGGCAGTGGCCAAGGCCAAGACGCTGGGCTTGATGGCTTGAAGCCATGCACTATTCGTCAAACAATGACGATCAAATGTGGGAGCGGGCTTGCTCGCGAATGCGGTGTATCAGTCACTGATGCTTTAACTGACAGACTGCATTCGCGAGCAAGCCCGCTCCCACATTTTGTTCTGTTGTGTGCCTGATACTGAGCGTCAGGGCTGATAACCCATGCGCCAACTCACCGCCTGGGTCGCCGCCAGCAAACGCTTCGCCGCCGGGCCGTCTTCGTCGGCATGGAACAGCGACGTCGGTCCCACCACGGTCAACACCGCAGCCACTTGCCCGACCGCGTTGAACACCGGCGCCGACAACGCGTCCACACCCGGCATCAGCAAACCATGCACAAAGTGCAAGCCGCGCTGGCGGATCTGCTCACAGGTGGTGGCGTAGGTTTGGTCATCCGCCAACGCATGGGCAACGCCCGCCTGAATCTCCCGCTCGCGCAACTCCACGGTTTCCCGCGACGGCAGGAACGCACTGAACACCAGCCCGGTGGACGAACTGAGCAACGGCAACACCGAGCCCAATTGCGTGACCACCGTCACCGCGCGCACCGCCGGCTCGATATGCACCACCGTCGCGCCCTGGTTACCCCAGACGGCCAGGAAGCAGGTTTCATTCAACTCATCCCGCAGTTCCGCCAGGGGCAGGGCGGCGACTTTCAGCACGTCCATGCTGCCCAGCGCGGCCAGCCCCACGCGCAAGGCTTCGCGGCCCAGGCCGTAATGGTTGGTGGCGGTGTTCTGTTCGGCAAAACCCGAGGCAATCAGCGCCTGCAAATAACGGTGGACCTTGCTCGCCGGCATTTGCACGTGCTCGGCCAGGCGCGACAACGAGGTGGCCGGCGACAGTTCAGCCAGGGCCTTGAGGATGTCGGTGCCCACTTCAGCCGAGCGGACTTTCTGTTTACCGGTGTCGCGGGGGGCGGGCGGCTTTTCCATGGAAGGCATGAATCCGAAAGACGAATGGGCGTCTTTATAGCTTGACGGTCAACAGGTATCAAATTACGTTATTCGTAACTGGATTACGATAAAAACAACTTCCGCTCAGAGGACGATCCATGACCCTCGAATACCAATCGGGTTTTGGCAATGAATTTGCCACTGAAGCCTTGCCCGGTGCATTGCCCGTCGGCCAGAACGCCCCGCAGAAAGCGCCCTACGGGCTGTACACCGAACTCTTTTCCGGCACCGCCTTCACCATGGCCCGCAGCGAAGCCCGGCGCACCTGGTTGTACCGCATCCAGCCGTCGGCCAATCACCCGGCGTTCGTCAAGCTGGAACGGCAATTGGCCGGTGGACCGCTGGGCGCTGTGACGCCCAACCGCCTGCGCTGGAACCCGCTGGATATTCCGGGTGAGCCGACAGATTTCGTCGATGGCCTTGTAGGCATGGTCGCCAATTCCGGATCGGAAAAACCCTCGGGCATCAGCATCTACAACTACCGCGCCAACCGTTCGATGGACCGCGTGTTCTTCAACGCGGACGGCGAACTGTTGATTGTTCCCGAGCAGGGCCGCCTGCGCATTGCGACCGAACTGGGTGTGCTGGAAGTCGAGCCACTGGAAATCGTCGTGCTGCCCCGCGGCCTGAAATTCCGCGTCGAACTGCTGGATGCCCAGGCCCGCGGTTACGTCGCCGAGAACCATGGCGCGCCACTGCGCCTGCCGGACCTTGGTCCTATCGGCAGCAACGGCCTGGCCAACCCACGGGATTTCCTCACGCCCGTCGCCCATTACGAAGACCTCAAGCAACCGACCACGCTGGTGCAGAAATTCCTCGGCGAACTGTGGGGCTGCCAGCTCGACCATTCGCCGCTGAACGTGGTGGCGTGGCACGGCAACAACGTGCCGTACAAATACGACCTGCGTCGTTTCAACACCATCGGCACCGTGAGCTTCGATCACCCGGACCCATCGATCTTCACCGTATTGACCTCGCCCACCAGCGTGCACGGCCTGGCCAACCTCGATTTCGTGATCTTCCCGCCCCGCTGGATGGTCGCCGAAAACACCTTCCGGCCACCGTGGTTCCACCGCAACCTGATGAACGAATACATGGGCCTGATCCAGGGTGCCTACGACGCCAAGGCCGAAGGCTTCGTGCCCGGCGGCGCGTCGTTGCACAGCTGCATGAGCGCCCACGGCCCGGATGGCGAGACCTGCACCAAAGCCATCAACGCGACGCTTGAGCCCCACAAGATTGATAACACCATGGCGTTCATGTTCGAGACCAGCCAGGTGCTGCGTCCCACCCAGTTCGCCCTTGAATGCTCGCAGCTGCAACCTTCCTACGACGCTTGCTGGGCCTCGCTCCCTGCAACCTTCAACCCGAATCGGAGATAACCCATGACTCAGCCTAATCTCACCCGCAGTTGGGTGGTTTCCGCCAACGGTCACCGGGATTTCCCGCTGCAAAACCTGCCGTTGGGGGTGTTCAGCGTTAATGGCTCGGCACCGCGCAGTGGCGTGGCGATTGGCGAGCAGATTCTTGATCTGCACGCCGCGCTGGAATGCTTTGAAGGCGAAGCCCGCCGGGCCGTTGAAGCCACCGCTGGCGGCCAACTGAACGCATTTTTCGAACTCGGCCGTGGCCCGCGCGTGGCCCTGCGCGAACGCCTGCTGGAACTGTTGGCCGAAGGCAGCGACCAGCAAGGCAAACTGCAAGCTGCGCTGCACCCGGCTGCCGATTGCCAAATGCACCTGCCGGCCAGGATCAACGACTACACCGACTTCTACGTGGGCATCGAGCACGCGCAAAACGTCGGCAAGCTGTTCCGCCCGGACAACCCGCTGCTGCCCAACTACAAGTATGTGCCGATCGGCTACCACGGCCGCGCGTCGACGATTCGCCCGTCGGGCACCGAGGTCCGCCGCCCGAAAGGCCAGACCCTGCCAGCCGGCCAGACCGAGCCGACCTTCGGCCCCTGCGCACGCCTGGACTACGAGCTGGAGCTGGGCATCTGGATCGGCCAGGGCAATGCCATGGGCGACTCGATTGCCATCGGCGACGCGGCTGATCACATCGCCGGTTTCTGCCTGCTCAACGACTGGTCGGCGCGGGATATCCAGGCCTGGGAATACCAGCCGCTGGGCCCGTTCCTGTCGAAGAGTTTCATCACCAGCATTTCGCCATGGGTGGTGACGGCTGAAGCCCTGGAACCGTTCCGCAAGGCACAACCGGCGCGCCCTGAAGGCGACCCCCAACCACTGCCATACCTGCTGGACAAGCGCGACCAGGCGGCCGGTGGTTTTGATATCGAACTGGAAGTGCTGCTGACCACCGCCTCGATGCGCGAGCAGAACCTGCCGGCCCATCGCCTAACCCTGAGCAACACCCAACACATGTACTGGACCGTCGCGCAGATGGTTGCGCACCACAGCGTCAATGGCTGCCAGTTGCAGGCGGGTGACCTGTTTGGTTCGGGCACCTTGTCGGGGCCTGAAGCCGGACAATTCGGCAGTCTGCTGGAAATCACCGAGGGCGGTAAAAAGCCGATCGAACTGGCCTCCGGCGAGGTGCGGAAATTCCTTGAAGATGGCGACGAAATCATCCTGCGTGCCCGCTGCACCCGCGACGGTTTTGCCTCCATCGGCTTCGGCGAATGCCGGGGTACCGTGGTCGCGGCGCGCTGAGAGGGCAGGGCCATGGAACTCTATACCTACTACCGCTCCACTTCGTCCTACCGGGTGCGGATCGCGCTGGCCCTCAAGGGCCTGGACTTCACCGCCGTGCCGGTCAACCTGCTGGTGCCCAAGGGCGGCGCCAACCATCAGCCGGAGTACCTGGCGATCAACCCGCAAGGTCGCGTACCGGCCTTGCGCACCGATGAGGGTGATGTGTTGATTCAGTCGCCGGCGATCATCGAGTACCTGGAGGAACGTTATCCACAGGTGCCGTTGCTCTCCACGGATCTGGCAACCCGCGCCCATGAGCGCGCGGTGGCGTCGATCATCGGTTGCGACATTCATCCGCTGCACAACTCCAGTACCCAGAATCTGCTCAAGCAATGGGGGCACGATGAAGCGCAGGTGCTGGAGTGGATCGGGCACTGGATCAGCCAGGGCCTGGCGGCGGTTGAGCAGTTGATTGGTGATCAGGGTTACTGCTTTGGCGAGCAGCCGGGGATGGCGGATACGTTCTTGATTCCACAGTTGTATGCGGCCGAGCGGTTCAAGGTGTCGCTGGCGGCGTACCCGCGCATTCAGCGGGTGGCGGGGTTGGCGGCGCAGCATTCGGCGTTCATGGCGGCTCATCCCGCCAACCAACCGGATACCCCATAAATCTCCAGGCTC
>NZ_JACARZ010000097.1:11830-25560 GCF_013386315.1 Pseudomonas sp. P7779
GCTCCCACATATGATGTTCAGCGTGTCCAAAATATATAAAAACAATACAGGTCCCTTGCGATGCACAATCAGATTGCCAGCTTTCGTGCGGCACTCGACGCCCGTCCGGTGTCGCGCTATCAGTGGTTGATTCTCCTGTTGCTGGCGCTGTTGCTGGTCACCGACGGCTACGACGCCCAGGTCCTGGGCTACGTAGTACCGGCGCTGGCCAAGGACTGGGGCCTGGAAAAAGCCGCGTTCGGCCCGGTGTTCAGCGCCAACCTGCTGGGGCTGACGCTGGGCTCCCTGGCCGTCACGCCGCTGGCGGATCGCTTCGGGGTGCGGCGCATCCTGCTGTGCTGTGTGTTGATCTACGCCAGCCTCACGGTGCTGATGGTGTTCGCCAACTCTCTCAATACCTTGATGGCCGCCCGCTTTATCTGCGGCATCGGCATGGGCGGTGCAATGCCCAGCGCCATGGCCTTGATGTCGGAATACTCACCACCCCGCCTGCGAACATTGATGGTGACGCTCGCCGCCTGTGGCTTCTCTTTCGGCGGTGCGGCCGGTGGTTTTGTCGCGGCCGGGTTTATCGACAGCTTCGGCTGGCAGGCGGTGTTCCTCGCCGGTGGTGTGACGCCCTTGCTGTTGTTTCCGTTTCTTGCCTGGATGTTGCCTGAATCGCTGCCGCGCTTGCTGCGTGACGCACCGCCTTACGCGCGCCTGCAAAAAGTCACCGCGCGGATGCTGCCAGGCTGGCTCCCGCCGGCGGCGAGCGAGGAGCAAAACCGCCAGGAGCAAGGCAGCAAACTGACGGTGGTGGAGCTGTTCCGCCATGGTTACGCGCGCCCGACATTACTGCTGTGGGCGACGTTTTTTGTCAGCCTGATCCTGCTGTATTTCATGATCAGCTGGCTGCCTTCGCTGTTGCTGGAAAGCGGTTTGGGCCTGAACGAAGCCAATCTGGTGACCTCGATGTTCCTGTTCGCCGGGACACTGGGCGCCATCGGCATGGCCTGGTTTGCCGACCGGCTCAAAAGCAAAGTGCGCCTACTGTCCGGCGTGCTGGCAGCGGCTGCGGTGTGCACCATCCTGCTGGGGCTGAATCACGACAATCCGCGCTATCTGGTGGCCTGCGTGTTTGCGGCGGGCTTCTGCATCATCGGCGGTCAACTGACCCTGAACGCGTTCGCCAGTAACTTCTACCCGGCTCACGTGCGGGCCACCGGTACAGGCTGGGCACTGGGTGTCGGGCGGTTCGGGTCGATCCTGGGGCCGCTGTTCGGCAGCCTGCTGCTGGCGATGCACATACCGGTGCAGCAGATTTTCTTCTTCTGCGCGATTCCGGCGGTGATAGCGGCGTTGTTGATTATCCAGGTGCGCTCGCCAGTCAATGCACCACAGAGTTCGGCGGCAAATGCCCCAGCCGTTCGGTCAGGCGTAGACGCTGGATCGGGTCTTCGCTGAGCATCAACGCGTGTTCCAGGTCAAAACGCTCGGCGTTCGGGCAATCCAGGCGCTGATACAAACTGGCCCGGGCCAGGTAATCGGCGGCGCTGGCATTGCCCAGCTCCAGCACGCGTTCGGCGTCCACCAGAGCGGCCAGGTGGTCGTCGTTGGACAGGTGCAACTGGCGCAGATTACGCGACAGCCGTTGCAGGATCGATCGCGGCTCGGCGGTGTGCAGGTGGTCGGCCTGCAACTTGAGATTGGGCCCGTACTGGCGGGTCAGCAGGTCGCGGCAATCGTTGGGGTACAGGCGTCGGCCGCCGCAGGGGTCGAGCAGGTGATCGGCGCCCGGCACCCGCAACAGGAAGTGCCCCGGGAAGTTGACGCCCACCAGCGGAATGTCCAGGCGCCGCGCCAGCTCCAGGGCAATCAGCCCCAAGGCCAGCGGCTGCCCGCGTTTACGCTTCAATACCTTGTCCAGCAGTGCGGCGGCGGGGCGCAGCGGGGTGTGGTCATCCTGGGCGAACCCCAGGTCGTTCATGCGCCGCAACAACGGTTGTCCGAGTTCATCCGCCGGCAGCATCGGCATGCTGAGGCTGACCAATTGCTGCAATACCTTGAAGTCCTGCAGGATGGCCAAGGGGTCCACCGCCGGGTCGTGCTCGGCCGCCATCCACAGCGCGGCTTCAAACAGCGCGGGCGGTGACCGTTCCAGGCAGGCAAAAAAGGCGTCGCGGGGCTTCATTGGGTTCTCCGGCGGATGTCTCGTTTTAGCCTTGCTGTGAACTTTCGTCCAGTGCCTTAAGACAGGTCCTACCTGTTTATGTCGCAAACCCTTTAAAACCGGTGGTCTTATTCCTGCGCGCTTCAGCAGGGTTTCGCTGGCAGTCCTATACTTGGCGCCTACCAGAAGTGATTCGGGAGCTTGACGATGTTTGCGCTCATGCACAGCACCCGCCTTGAATCGCTGCACCTGAGCGTTGACCCGGCCACCGGGTTGAAGGCGGTCATTGCCATCCACAACAGCCGCCTGGGTCCCGCCCTTGGAGGCTGCCGCTACCTCTCTTACCCCGACGATGAAAGTGCCGTGGCGGATGCCGCGCGCCTGGCCCAGGGCATGAGCTACAAGGCCGCGCTGGCCGGTTTGCCGGTGGGTGGCGGCAATGCGGTGATCATCCGCCCCGCCCATGTGGAAAGCCGCGCGGCATTGTTTGAAGCCTTCGGCCGCTGCATCGAGCAGTTGGATGGCCGCTACATCACCGCCATCGACAGCGGCACCTCGGTGGCCGACATGGATTGCATCGCCCAGCAGACCCGCTATGTCACCAGCACCACGGCGGCCGGCGATCCCTCGCCCCACGCGGCGATGGGCGTGTTCGCCGGCATCCGCACCACCGCGATGGCTCGCCTGGGCAGCGATAATCTGGAAGGTCTGCGCGTGGCGATCCAGGGCCTGGGCAACGTCGGTTATGCCCTGGCCGAGCAGCTGCACGCCGCCGGGGCTGAATTGCTGGTGAGCGACATCGACCACGGCAAGGTGCAACTGGCGATGGAACAACTGGGTGCGCACCCGATTGCCAACGAAGCCTTGCTCAGCACTCCGTGCGATATCCTTGCGCCCTGCGGTGTGGGCGCGGTGTTCAACCGCTACACGGTCGCGCAGTTGCGATGCGCAGCGGTGGCCGGCTCCGCCAGTGCGCAACTGACCAACCTGCAAGTGGCCGATCAGTTGGAAGGGCGTGGGATTCTTTACGCGCCGGACTACGTGATCAACTCCGGTGGGCTGATCTACGTGGCCCTCAAGCACGGCGGTGCGGAGCTGGAAACCATCACCGCGCACCTGTCGAACATCGGCACGCGCCTGACCGAGATCTTCGCCCATGCCCAGGCTGAAAAACGCTCACCCGCGCGGGTAGCGGATGAGCTGGCGGAGCGCTTGCTGTACCGCTGAGGCGGGTCAAAGCTGATATTTCTCCCGGGCCAGTTGGCCCACGCCCATACGATCAAGGATGTGCATCGGGCACAGAATCGTGACCCGCACGGTTCCCGGCAGGCGGCTGATTTCAATCGAGCCGTTGATGGTCGCGCGGTTGCGCACTTCGTCGAGCGGCAGCCCGGTCACGGCGGCGGCGCGTTCCAGTCCGTTGTCTGTCGCGACGTTGAGATTGGTCCCACTGCCGATGAAGGTGATGGGCGCGTTCTCCTCGATCTCCACCTGGCCCCAGCGCTCCCCCAGTGCCTTCACCCGCAGGCGTTGCTCCGCGGTCATCGGGCGCGCCATGGGCGGCAGGTCATCGAGGTTTTGCAGCAGGATCGGCCCGTCCAGGCTCAGGCCCTTGATCACCTGCACCGTCAGTTCGGTTTCCCCCGACACATCGGTGGCATGCCCGGCAATTTCGCCATTGCCCTGTTGAGCATGCATATCGCCCATGTACACCCCGGCGCCGGGGACCTTCACCGGGCAGATCAGGATGCAGCCTTCGCGCACGGAATTGGTGTCCATGTGGCCATCGGTTTTCGCGGCGTGCAGTTCATCGTGGGTCATGCTGTAGCGATGGGGCGCGCCCACCAGGTACTGGCCGAAGTCGCCGCAGTTGTGGGAATCCGGCAGATCCCGTGAAGGCGTGGTGCCGATGTTGCCCAGGAATGGGCGCATATGCGCGGCCAGGCCCGGGATATCGGCGCGGGCCAGGGACAGGATCGAGTGCTGGGCAGACAGTTCGGGCAGCGCCGACATGTCCGATGCCTTGCCGGCCAGGCGATCCGCCACGGCCTGGTTGACCGTCAGGCTCACCTGATGCTCGGCATCCAGAACGATCACGTAACCATTGCTGAAACGAAACGCACTGACCTCGGCGCCACAGGCATCGCAACGAATGGCGTCATCGCCAATGCCTTGGACGTGGCTGGCGGGATGCTCTTGCCCGCAGTTGGAGCAGAACTTCGCGACGAACGGGTCGCCGTGGTAACGCCCTTCGACAAAACTCATGACCCCCGAGGACGTGGCCAGGGAGGTGACGCGCATGCGCTTGATCTTCAGCGCCACCGCGTCGCCGATTTCGGCGCCGGCGATGAACACGGGCTGGGTCACTTCATGGCCACCCTCAAAGGCCGGCGTGATCATCGGGCCCCAGCAACCGGGCGGGGTGCCGGTGATCAAGGTGCCACCGTCGGCCAGCGGGCCGAGCATTTTCTGGCTGGGGCCGAGCAGCCCATTGGTGTAGGAGGTGACGGTGAGACGGTCAACAGAAGGGAGGTTATTCATTTTATTTTCCGGGCCCTGGGTGATTGAATGTTGAACAGGCTTCATCACTTAAGCGCCGATGTGTATCTGTCGTGTGTCGCGCTGCCGCGATTGCCGGTACGTGTGTATCTCAGGGGCATCCATACACACTCTGATACACCCGCAGTGGCGGACACGTGCAAATACAGATATCTCTGTTATCGGCTTATTTTTTCAAACCCATCAGAACGAGGTTGGCATGTCCAAACAAACAGCAGGGCGCTCCAGCGGGCGCATGATCACCTTCAAACGCCCGGATGGCGCGGACGTCAACGGCTACCTGGCCAGCCCGGCGGTACTCGAAGGCGCGCCGGCGATCGTGGTGATCCAGGAATGGTGGGGCGTAAACGATCAGATCAAGGGCGTGGCCAATCGACTGGCCGAATGCGGTTACCGCGTGTTGGTGCCGGACCTTTATCGCGGCGCGTCGACCGTGGAAGAGGAAGAGGCTCACCACCTGATGGATGGGCTGGATTTTGGTGACGCGGTTTCTCAGGACATCAAGGGTGCTGTGCAGTACTTGCAGGCGGATTCGAAAAAAGTCGGTGTGACCGGTTACTGCATGGGCGGGGCGTTGACGTTGCTGGCGTTGAACGCGATTCCGGAAGTGGCTGCGGGCGTGGTGTGGTACGGCTTCCCGCCGCTGGAGTATCTGGATGCTTCGAAGATCAAGGCGCCGCTGATCGGGCATTGGGGCACGCAGGATGCCTTCTTCAATATCGACACCGTGGCGGAGCTGGAGGCAAAACTGCATGCTGCGGGTGTGGACGCGACTTTCCATCGCTACCTGGCGCGCCATGCGTTTGCCAACGAGACGGCGATTGGTGATGGTCGGATTGCAGACACGCAATACGATGCCGCCTGGTCGCAACTGGCGTGGGACCGCACGTTGACGTTCTTCGGCAAGACCTTGTGGCAGGCATGACACATGTGAAAGGCATCAACGCATAACCTGTGGCAGAGGGAGCTTGCTCAAAGCAAGCTCCCTCTGCCACAGCAAGCCCTTTCGCCACTACTGGCAATGCATCACTCAGCCGCTGGCTGCCCAATCTCCGCCAATGCACTCGCATTGTTCTTGAACGCCGCCGCAAACGCCGCGCGGTTCTTGGCCATGAAAATACCGGCATCTTCTGCCTGCTTCTCGCTCAAGCCTTCGACGTTTTTCAACAGCACTTCCATCAGGGACTCTGCCAGCTCAAGCATCTGGTCGTGTGCGTCGGCAAGTTTGCGATCCACGAATGTAGTCTCCAGGTCACGGGTACTGCGATACAGGGTTTCAACAGCCATTTTTCGGCCTCGTCATCGGTGCAGTATTGAAGGGAGTTGCCCTTGGTTCGAGTGTCGCCAAGCGTTTTTGCGACTACTGTATTTATATACAGCTAAAAGCATAAGCCAATCCATGGGCTTTGGGTAGTGGCTTTTTAATGTAGTTGGAATCCGGGGGTTTGCAGCAAGAGAAATTTCTGACAACTTGCCGGGGTTGCGCCGGTTTCGTCCGTTCGCTTACCTTCCTCGGGCGCTGCAAATGCAGCGGACGGGCTTGGCGGCTCGGTAACGAAAGGCGTAACAACGTCCCAACAAGATTGCAGACGCTTCGTGGCGTTTGTATTCCTGTGTCATGACGGGTTGCGCATGGACCCTTCGGGGTGCCGGTTTTCTTCTTTCGTACCGGTCCGCCAACCTTGTGCAATCCGTCACCCAATCTGCTTGGCGGCAGATGGGGACGGCCCTTAATACGAAAGAGTCTGTGCCATGAAAAAGCTTACCCCGAGTCCCCCTTACGATTCACACACTGACACCCGTCTTCAAGCCGCAGCCAACCGCGCGATTGATCACTATCTGCGCCCTGAAACACCTGAACCACCTCCCGAAACCTCCTCGATTCTTTTCAGCGTTACGCCCAATGCCGACACGGAAACTTTACTCGCCAATGCCAGCGAAACCTTGAACAGTGCCCGTGAAATGGCCTGTAGCTTGGCTTTTGAGCTTGAGGGGCCACAGCGCAGCTTGTTGCTGGCGATCCATCAACTGCTGGAAATGAGTGGTTTGTTGGTTGATCAGGCGTTGGACCAAGTCGCCCCGACCTGACCTGAATCACCCGGTCACCTGGATCGTTCCCACGCTCTGCGTGGGAATGCATACCGTGACGCTCCGCGTCACCTCTATCCGAAACCGTGGGGCATTGGACGCGGAGCGTCCGGGGCGGCATTCCCACGCAGAGCGTGGGAACGATCATCGAGCAGCAAGATAAGTGCCTCATATCACCCCGCCACCATCTCACTCCCTGTTCCCTGGCCTTTTTTCTGCATGCAGAGAAACCGTCACGTCCAACCCGCATTATCCGGTCGAGCCGACCTAAGGAAGCATCATCGTGAAAATCAACTGGGCTGAAAACCTGCGCAAGACCGTGCACCAACTGGCCGAGTCCTTGGGAAATCTGTTCGTCGAGACCTTCCACTACCTGGCACTGTTCGCCATTGGTGCGGTGACCGCCTATGCCGCGGTGATGGAATTTCTGGGGATGCTGGAGACGGGGCACATCAAGATCGATGACATCTTGCTGCTGTTCATCTACCTGGAATTGGGGGCGATGGTCGGGATTTATTTCAAGACCAACCACATGCCGGTGCGCTTCCTGATCTACGTGGCGATCACGGCGCTGACCCGTCTGCTGATTTCCAACGTGTCCCACCACAACCCGCCCGACATCGGCATCATCTACCTGTGCGGTGGGATTCTGCTGCTGGCGTTCGCGATTCTGGTGGTGCGGTATGCGTCGTCGGCATTTCCGTCGGTGAAGGTCGAAGGCCCGCGCCGCAAGGGCGAAGCGAGCCTTGAAACAGAGAAGGGCGAGCTCTAGAACCCTGCGTTGAGCGGCGGCCTGCTGACCGGCGGCCGCTGCAGTACCTGGTGGCTGTCCCCATCGGTCATCACCGCCAATATCTCCATCGCGCTATGCCCCTGCTCGATCGCAATCCCGAATTGCACACTCTGCACCAGCCGTTTCAGGCGCTGCGGGTCGTTGCGTTGTTCGGCGCTGATCATGCGTTTGGCCACGACGCCGTCTTCATCGGACAGGGTCAGCATGATGCTGCCGTCCAGCCGCTGGATGCTTAAATTGACCCGGTATTTCGGGGCGAAGGTGTCGGTGATGATCTGAAAAGGGTTGTCCATGGTGCGTTACCGCCTGATAAGAACATGCAGTCATTGACGACCGGTGTCGGGATTAGTTCGCGTTTCCTGACCACCGGCCATTCGCTCGCTGAGGTTTTCACAAGGTCCGTTTTCCTCAAGTGCTGTACAGCAAGGGGCGTGCCGTACAGCAATCTGCCTGCCATCAAATTTCCCCTGTGGGAGCGGGCTTGCTCGCGAATGCGGTGTGTCAGCCAATGATTGCTCAGCTGAACGACCGCTTTCGCGAGCAAGCCCGCTCCCACAGTGGGTGGGTGGTGTTTTTGAGTTCGGTGATCCGTTTCAGGGCATGACCGAAAAAACGATCGCAGACAGCGCAATCAAACCGATCAACACCACAAACACGTTGGACGCCTGGCCCGAGTACTGGCGCAGGGATGGCACGCGGCGGATGGCGTACATCGGCATCAGGAACAACAGGCAGGCGATGATCGGCCCGCCCATGGTTTCGATCATGCCGAGGATGCTCGGGTTGAAGGTGGCCACGGCCCAGCAGGTGAGCACCATGAACAGCGCGGTGCAGCGCTCCAGCCACTTGGCCGACATGCTGCGGTTGCGCCCGCGCAGGGATTTGACGATCAGGCCCTGGAAGCCTTCGCTGGCGCCGATGTAGTGGCCCAGGAAGGATTTGGTGATCGCCACCAGCGCGATCAACGGTGCGGCGTAGGCGATGACCGGGGTCTGGAAGTGGTTCGCCAGGTACGACAGGATCGAGATGTTCTGCGCCTTGGCGGCGGCGAGGTCAGCCGGCGACAGGGCCAGCACGCAGCTGAAGCAGAAGAACATCACCGTCAGCACCATCATGCTGTGGGCCATGGCCAGGATGCCGCTGCTTTTGCGTTCGGCTTGCGGGCCGTACACGCGTTTCTGGTCGACGGCGAAGGCGGAGATGATCGGCGAGTGGTTGAAGGAAAACACCATCACCGGGATCGCCAGCCACAGGGTCTTGAAGAAGGCCGGCAGGGGCATGCCTTCGCTGGCGGAGGCGAAGAACGCACCGTTCCAGTTGGGGATCAGGCTCACCGCCAATAGCAGCAGAGCGGCGACGAAGGGGTACACCAGCACGCTCATGGCCTTGACGATCACGCCCTGGCCGCAGCGCACAATGGCCATCAGGCCGAGGATCAGCACCAGCGACAGGATTGCCCGGGGCGGTGCAGCCAGGTGCAGTTGGTGTTCCATAAAGCTGGTCAGGGTGTTGGTCAGCGCCACGCTGTACACCAGTAAAATCGGGAAGATCGCGAAGAAGTACAGCAGGGTGATCAGCTTGCCGGCGCCGATACCGAAGTGTTCTTCCACCACTTCGGTGATGTCGCCGGATTTGCCCGACAACACAAAGCGCGTCAGCCCACGGTGGGCGAAGAAGGTCATAGGGAAGGCCAGCAGCGCCAGCACGATCAACGGCCAGAAGCCGCCCACGCCAGCGTTGATCGGCAGGAACAAGGTGCCGGCACCGATGGCGGTGCCGTAGAGGCCGAGCATCCAGGTGGTGTCGTGTTTGTTCCAGCCTTGTGTAACGGTGGTCGGCGTCAGGTCTACAGCGGGATTTTCGGCAGCAGGTGTACGTACATCGGTCATCGTTATTGCCTCGTTATTATTTTTGCGCGGGCTCACGTTGGGGCGATCAGGGAATGCTCCTCAGCACTCCACCCAGCTGACGGCCAGGCCGCCCCGTGAAGTTTCTTTGTATTTGTCGTGCATGTCGGCGCCGGTGTCGCGCATGGTGCGGATCACCCGGTCCAGGGAGATGAAGTGTTTGCCGTCGCCGCGCAGGGCCATTTGCGTGGCGTTGATCGCCTTGACCGCGGCGATGGCGTTGCGCTCGATGCACGGCACCTGGACCAACCCGCCAACCGGGTCGCAGGTCAAACCCAGGTTATGTTCCAGGCCGATTTCGGCGGCGTTTTCCAGTTGCTCCGGGGATGCGCCGAGCACGTCCGCAAGGCCGGCAGCGGCCATGGCGCAGGCGGAACCCACTTCGCCCTGGCAGCCGACTTCGGCGCCGGAGATCGAGGCGTTTTTCTTGCAGAGGATGCCGACGGCGGCGGCAGCCAGGAAGAAATTCACCACGTCATCGTCGGACGCGTCCGGGTTGAACTTCATGTAGTAGTGCAGCACCGCCGGGATGATTCCCGCCGCGCCATTGGTCGGCGCCGTCACCATGCGCCCGCCGGCGGCGTTTTCTTCATTGACGGCGAGGGCGAACAGGTTGACCCATTCCATGGCCGATAAGGTCGAGGTGATGACGTTGGGTTTGCCGATTTCCAGCAGGCTGCGGTGCAGTTTCGCCGCGCGCCGTGGCACATCCAGACCGCCGGGCAGGATGCCTTCGTGGCGCAGGCCTTGTTCGACGCATTCACGCATCACCGACCAGATATGCAGCAGGCCGCTGCGGATCTCGGCATCGCTGCGCCAGGCCCGCTCGTTGGCCATCATCAGCTCGGAAACCCGCAGGCCGTGCTTGTTGCACAAGGCCAGCAGTTCGACGGCGCTCGAAAAGTCGTAGGGCAATTGCACTTCGCTGGTCGGCGCGATACCGGACTCGGCTTCTGCCGCTTCGATGATGAAACCGCCGCCCACCGAGTAGTACGTTTGCTCGCTCAACGGGCCGTTTTCGCCGTAGGCATGCAGGGACATGGCGTTGGGGTGGTAGGGCAGGCTTTCGTCCAGCAGCAGGAGGTCGTGTTGCCAGTTGAAGGCAATCGACGTGCGGCCGCCGAGCAGCAATTGGCCGGACTCGCGCAGTTGCTGGATGCGTGGGCCGATGCTGGTGGGGTCGATGCTGTCTGGCCATTCGCCCATCAGGCCCATCACACAGGCGCGGTCGGTGGCGTGGCCGACACCGGTGGCGGACAGCGAGCCGTACAAACGCACTTCTACCCGACGGGTTTCGTCGAGCAATTGCTGGTCGATAAGCGCTTGGACGAAGGTCGCCGCGGCCCGCATCGGGCCGACGGTATGGGAGCTGGAAGGACCAATGCCCACTTTGAATAGATCGAAAACACTGATAGCCATGCTAAACCCTTACAAGCAATGGAGTAGGAATCGCTGCCATGTTTTGTAGGACAAGCGGAATTGGCGCGATACTGAGCCTCTGGATCGGCACTGACCAACGAATTATCCTAAGACACCCTTTAGCAGGACTAAACCCTATGGCTCGCCCGCTTCATGGCCAGACCTACGTCTGGTTGCACGTTTTTTCCTGCGCGGCACGGCATTTGTCGTTCACCCGTTGCGCCGAGGAACTGCACATCACCCCGGGCGCGGTCAGCCAGCAAATCCGTCAGTTGGAGGAGCGTCTGGGGTTTCGCCTGTTCCATCGGCGCGCACGCGGGGTTGAGCTGAGCGCAGAGGGCCAGCGGTTGGCGATCACCGTGGGCGAGGCCTATGGCAGCATCGATGCCGAGTTGCAGCGGCTGGACGCCGGGATGATCAGCGGCACCTTGCGCCTGCGCTCGATCCCGTCGTTTCTCGGCAAATGGCTGACCCCGCGTTTGCCGCGTTTGCAGCAGCGCTTCCCGGATATCCAGCTGCGCATGGTTGCCGAAGACAGCAGCGTCGCCCTGCACGAGGGCGACTTCGACCTGGCCATCGACCTTAACGACGGCAGCTATCCCGGCTTGTTGTCCACAGCCTTGCTGGACGAGCAGATTTTCCCGGTGTGCGCACCGAGCCTGCTGCGGGGGCGACCGCCACTGCATGGCCCCGCTGACCTGGTGCATTTCCCGCTGCTGCACGACATCACTGCCTGGCGTGGGAGTTATGAGTACGCAGAGTGGGAGTTCTACCTGAACGCCATCGGCTATGACGCCGCCGACGTACGGCGCGGGCATACCTTCAACCGCAACCACCTGACCATCGAGGCGGCGATTGCGGGCATGGGCGTGGCGATTGCCCGGCGAACCTTGCTCAATGACGAACTGGAACGCGGCACCTTGATCGTGCCATTCGGCCTCGCCGTTCCCAACCACAAACGCTATGTGCTGCTGTACGCGCCGGGTGCGTTGAGCCATCCGGGCGTGCGGGCGGTGCATGACTGGCTGGTGGAGGAAGCGGAGATTTTTCGCGGATTGCACCCGTTGGGAGAGGGGCAATTGTAAGGAAGTTGGCGGTAAGAAGATGTAACTAACTCCCCACCCTAACAGCGTTTTTGGTTGTAGTCAGGGTTAATTTGTAATGTGGGATTTATCTTTGCAAAGGGGTTGAAATGTTCCTCTGTCTGCTCAATTGTGTAATCAGGAGGTCATGGTTTTCACCCATCCGGTGAAGCAGGAATGGCCTTCGGCGAGCTAGCTGAAATAAGGGAAAACTATGCAAATCCAAGTCAATAGCGATAACCATATTGAAAGCAGCATCCGACTGGAGGAGTGGGTACGTACCACCATTGAGAGCACGCTCGAACGTTACGAAGAAGATCTGACCCGCGTCGAGGTTTACCTGCGGGACGAGAACGGTGACAAGCCCGGCCCACACGATCTGAGTTGCCGACTGGAAGCACGGCCAAAAGGCCATCAACCGCTTTCGGTCCTCCATAAAGCCGATACGCTGGAACAGGCGATCGATGGCGCAGCGACCAAGCTGGAGCATGCCCTGGAGCATCTGTACGGCAAACTGCGCGGCAAACCACGCGCCGCGGGTCAAAGCCTGCCCAATACCAAGGCCGACGAGGCCGAGCTAGAAGAGGAATTCCTGGAAAACGAACAGGCTGCGCTTAACGGCTGATAGCTGATACTTTTTTCAACCCCACTGAAAACGGGCCTGCAGATGCAGGCCCGTTTTTTTATGCGCAAAAGGTCAGCGCGGGCTGCGCCGGAAAAAACAGGCGCTCAAGGCCGCCAGTGCGCACGCTCCAACGCCGGCATACAACATGGCCCAGCCCGCACCGTTGCGCAGCGCGGCCTGGGCGATCATTGGGCCCTGCGGCAACACGTCCAGCTTGCCGGCGGCGATGTCCTGACTGAGGGTGGCCAGTTGCGCGGTGTCGGGCAATACGCCAGCCAGGTAATGAGCGATCCCGAGTATCAACACCAACCCCATCAACGCGATATTCAGCGCCAGGGTGATCAGCCGTGCACTGAAGTCGATGCCCGAGGCCATGCCCGCGCGGTCGGATGAAACTGATCCGGTGGTGGTGTTGGTGGTGGGCGAGTTGGTAAACGCCAAGCCGCTGCCGGCAATCCCACAGGCGATCAGGACCCATACCACACTGGGCTGGCCGCTATAATTGATCGCCGCCATTGTCACAAACCCCACGCCCATCAGGCCCAGGCCCAATGGAATGATGCGTTCGGCGCCATAGCGCAGGGCCAGGCGTTCAGCCAGCGGCGGCACCACCAACGTGGGCAGGGTATAGGCGAGCAGGGCGAGCCCGGTGAGCATGGTGTCGTAGCCCAGGCCGGCCTGGAAATACAGCGGCAGGTAGATCATGAAGGGCCAGAAGCTGAAGTTCATGCCGATCGAGCCCATCAGCGCGCCGTTGAAGCGCGGGATGCGAAACACCGAGAAGTCGAACATCGGATGCAGGCTGCGCCGCTCGACAACCACGAACAACAACAGGCTGCCCACCGACAGTCCGGCCCAGCCGAGCATGGCCGGGGTGGCAAAGCCGCTCTCGGTGCCCTGGGTGATGAAATAGACCAGGGCGAACACTGCCAGGGTGAGGGTGGCCATACCGGCTATATCGAGGCGATGGGCCGCCGGGTCACGGGATTCCTGCACGCTGATGCGCAGCAACACCAGAGTGAACAAGGTCAACGGCACATGCACCAGGAACACCCAGCGCCAATCCGCCACCGCCAGGATCAATGCCCCCACCATCGGCCCGAAA
>NZ_JACARZ010000098.1:0-30361 GCF_013386315.1 Pseudomonas sp. P7779
ATATAGAGGCTCGATTTCCCGATACTCATATTATAATGAATAATTATTCTGTGGTGTCATATAATTCAAGAAGCTCTGAATTTGAATTGCCATTTTATCAGAGCATCTTTGCTGTATTGATAAGTGCAGTTAATGAGGCTGTGGGTGAGGCAGATGCCAAGCAGGTTCAAATTGCTATACGTCAGACTCCTGCATTTATAAAGGGAGAGGTGTCAATGAGTTTTAAAGCCGCAGCTGCAAATCTAGACCTTTCGGCCATTTGGGTTTCGCTGCGCGGGGTGGAACAAGATCTTATATCGCTAGTGGAGGAGGCTAGGCAGGTGGTGGAATCTGAAAAACTCAAATTACAAATGCTAGGTTGAATTCTATACATAAAAAAATTGGCGTCTTAACCCAAACGTTAGACGCCCATAACATTATCTATTGTCACTTTATCTAGTCGTGGAATCTCATTTTGTCGGGTTCACAACTTCCCCCACTCGGCGATATACTCTTTTAGTCATCTCCTCAGTAGAATGCCCCAGCAGCCGACTTGCATGTGTCAACTCTATCTCGCTAGCCGCTTTTGGTCGGATATCCTTGAACTGGAATTGCCGAATGTTGATGGCAAGTGCGAGATCACCTTCCGCCGCCGCTTTCATCGCTGCCTTCTCCCGCGCATCGTCCCACCGATTACGCAGCATTTGCTGGCTCATCCGAAGTCCAGACGCGTTTGTTATCAAGGTTGACGTGCGGATTCCATTGACGGCTCTGCGTTCTTGTAAGTCGTCGATAAAGCTACTCAGGCCGGATTGGATTCCGTCATCCTCCAAACGAAGGCGGAGCCGTTTTTCGGTCTTGCCCTGTCCAATCAGCAAAAAGCCATTGTTCAAGTCGGTGGCTGCAACCTTGAGCACATCGGCGGGACGTTGGCCGGTCAGGTAGGCCAGATCCATTGCGTCCTTGAGCTCCTGTACCGCTTCCGCGTATACCGCGTTCCATACGGTTTCACCGGCATAATAGTCCCGTGGCTTTTCCTTGTTGCGGCGAACGCCAAAGCAAGGGTTTGCTTTGTCAGTCACCCCCCATTCGCGTGCAATGGTAAATGCATGGGAGAGCAGAGCGATCTCACGGTTGGCCCTCACCTTTGCCGTCCTGGCGTCACGGTACTGCGCTACTACTTGAGGCGTTATCGACTCAATGGGGGCGCTCTCAAATGCTCTTCTGAGTTGCTTAAGTTCTTTGCGGTTGTCTGACTGGGTGCGAATCGACTTGCCCGGGATGATTTCCTTTTCGTAGCGATCAAATACATAGCTCATCAGATGATTGGGCTTCGGTGGTGTCTTGCGTTCCAGTCTGGCCCACTCCACTTTGGCCTGATCGAGGTCAGTACCAAGTGGGATTTCCTTCCGCTTCCCGTCGGCAGTCCTTCCGTCGTAGTAATACGATGTCCAAGTCTTTCCACTCTTACCCTTGCGAATGCGCCGTATCATCCGTGGCGGCAAATCTCGATTGGCTCTACTTTTCTGGCGCATTAGTCAGCTCACATTTGCGAGGTCGAGCGACCAGGTTTCAGTCACGACATTGGCAGCGGAAGGTTTGACGCCTGACAGTTTCAGTCGGGCATAAACCCGACCTACTATTGGGCGGCGCGCGCCAGTCAGAACAAACTCCCAGCGGTTTTCGGTCAACCAGTGAATTTGCTTAGAAGGGATTTGATAGCCGGTGATGGTCGCCAATTCTTCGTCGGCCAGCGTTTCGCTTTGGAATTCCATCATGCGGCTCTCCCGATAAGACCTGTGGGCCCATCACATCGGCCTGTTTTCTTCTCTTGAGGTACCTCGATAGTGGCAAAAGCATGCGTATACCCCAAGGCAGGCTGCGCGAGCGAGCGTTGCGAAGTGGTTAGCGTTGCATCACTGAGCGCTGCCCCGCGCAGCTTTTCGTGGGGTATAAGTGCCTCGGCAGTGGCGCTGGAAGAAGAAATAATGCCTGCTGCTGCGCAGCAGAGACTGTTTGTTTCTAGCGTGTTGACGCTGCTGGCAGTGCGGAGCAAAGCGGGCAGGGCATTGGCGTTGTCCTCGTGGTTCTTCATGCCGCTTTCCTCCGGTGTTCGATAGCGAGTTGGTCCATCAGGCGCTGGTGGTAGGTGTTGCGTGCTTCTGCGGCAGGCCATGGGCGAATGGTTTCAGCCATGGGCTCTACGCCGATCAAGCAATCCCAGATAGCCGGATCGGTTGGCATGAGGTCGCGGCGCTCGGTGGCCAGCGCAATCAGGTCAGCCTGGTGTATGCATGCGGGTAGATCGAAGGCCAGGTCGAAGCGCTCACAGATGCGCCCCCACACGACGTCCTCAAATCCTCGGTAGTCGGGCATCCACTGTTTAAGTGGCCGGGTCATATCGCCCAGGTACGCCTCGGTCGCATCGTGGAGCAGGGCCGCCAACCTGTGTTCTTCCAGCACCAGCTCGGCGACGATGCAGCTGTGTTGTGCCACGCTGTAAAACTCGCGGGTGTGGCCGTTGAAGCGACACAGGTGGGCCAACGAGTGCGATATGTCCCTTGGGTCGATCATGTCGACTTCAGGCTCATAGACGTTGAAGTGCTTGCCGGTGAAGGTGAAGAGGAAGTTCATGCTGCATCCTCCAGCGTGAACGGATCCATCAGGGCAGCCATGCTCAGAGCCTTGTCGCGTAAGGCTAGTGCTTGCGTTGCCTGGTTCTCGGATCTCACTGCTCGGAAGGTGTCAGCCGCAAGCTTCAGTTTTTCGGCGATGGCTAACAGAGTGAGTCGATCTTGTGGTTGAAGATCCAAGATAAGTTGCAGGCGCCGGCATCGTTCGGTGACTTGCTCAAGTTCGGTAGCGCTTGCTGACTCGCCCTGGTCCATCCCTTCCATAAAGCCCTGAGCGTGGCCATCCTCGTAGCCCTCAGCTCGACCATCCGTTAAGCCGCCCTTGTAGCCGACCCAGTAGAGGATCCCAAGCGCGATAACGATGCTGATCAGTGCGTATATTTGAATTGCAGTCATGTGGTGTGCTCCTGGTGTTGTTGGCTGGTGGTGGCAGCCGTTGGGGGTTACTGGCCTTGCTCGGTTGAGTCGGTTTCTGGACGCGGCATGTCTTCATCTGCTCGGTAAGCGCGGATGTCGATCAGGGCGGCTACGTGTTTGATGTGGGCGTACCTCAATGCCTTGGCGCTGTGGTCCAGAGTGGTCACCGGCAGTTGGATGCGACCGGCGTTGATCGCCTCGATGAATGTCTTTTCATTGAGGTTCTTGAAGTAGTGCACGCGCAGCTTTTCCAGTGGGATAAGCACGTCTCCGAAGAGTTGATGCAGCATCTCGACGGTCGCGCTATCTGGCGCGGGTTGCAGCCGCAGCGGTGTTTGACTGGTGTTGCTCATTGGCCTCGGCCTCCTTGCGTTTGAGTCGTGATGGATGGTTCCAGGCATTCAGGCAATGACGCTTGGTCAGCTCCCGCAGATGCTCCGGCACTTCGAGGAGCGCGGTGTTGCGCTCCTCGCGTGTGCGCATGGCGACGATCTGCCGGGCGTACTCCCTAGGCCACGTCACGGTTGTCTGCCGGGATGGCCGGCAGTTCGAGCCCCAGTTGCTCGGCGAGCCAGGGCATGCCGGCTTGCCGAACCTTGGTCGATTGGCTGTACTGCATGCCGGCAGTCTCGTGGTACCAGTTGCCGTTCTTGATCCGCAGGTACTCACGGTCACGGACGGGGAAGGCCGGCAAGTTGCGGTCGTTGAGCAAGCCTTTTTCACGCATGAGCGCGATCAGCTTTGGGCGGGTGAGGCCGAAGTACTTGGCGGCTTTTTCAAGGCTACGTTCCATCACGGCCTCCTAGGCTGCATGCGCGGCAGGTGTAGCTGCGGCGGCCAAGTGGTTGATGGATTCTACGACCATGCCGTACAGCTCGACGTCGGTCCCGTATACCGTGAAGCACTTAGTGCGCGGCGACTTCACTCCGATGCCCATGATGGTGGTAATGCCGGAGCGGGTTTTGTTGCGGTGAATCGCCAGATATATGGGCTGCTCGAAGCCCAGATCGAGGCTGATAGCGCCGCCGGTACGTACCAGCTCAAACACTCGTTGCTTGTGTTCAACGTCAAACGCGCCGTAGTGACGGTTTGCATGGAGAGCCGGCGGTGATTCGGGCGTTGTGCTGGGATCGACCGGGCCGTTGGCAATTTCTTCGATGAAGTCGGCCAGTTTGAGGTGCATTTTTTTGCTGTTGGTCAGGGTCAGCGTGTGGCGTTCGGTGCCCAGTTCAACGGTGAAGTGCGTGTCGGCTCTGCTGCGTTCGACTTTCAGGCGGAAAGCCAGCACATCGCGCCGCGGTGTGGTGCGCAGCGTGTGGTTGAAAGTCTCGCTGAGATTGACCTGAGCATGCAGCAGCGCAAGGGTACGGTTGTCGAGTTTGAACTTGCTCATGCTGCGTGCCCTCCGCCGTTAGGATCGAACGGTGCGGGCGCGGGCGCAGTGCACTGTTTCAGCTTGGGTTTGGACGCGATGAAGGTGCAGCCGCAATCTTGCGCTAGGCGGCGAATCTCGAAGACGCGAAAGGGGTTAATAGCGGCCGGGTGGACGTGAAGGGTGGCTGTGGTGTGCATGGTGTTATCTCGCTCTGTGGTGGAAGAGTGAGATAAATATCAACTAGAGGTTGTTTTATGTCAACAACTGAAGGTTGATATTTCTTGGCGCAATTTAGTAACTGGACAGGGTGATGGCATTTCAGTAGCGTTCAGGGAGTTATTGCATTGAGCTGTGGGATGAGCTCCGGCTCAACAAGGCAGCGGAATAGCAAAGTCATGGAGAGGCGGTGATGAGATTACAAATGGAACCAGGGCGACAAGAAATTCTGCGCTATCTCGGCGCTTCCAGCGCTTATGGCAATCTATGTCTATTTGTCGGTGCGGGCTTTTCCAAAGAACTAGTGGGCCCTGATGCTCTTTCATGGGGCGCCTTGTTACAACAAGCAGCGATTCAAATGGGTGTTGATTTCGATTTCTCCCATAACTCTATGATTGGTGTTGGTTACCCGGAAGTCGCATCAATGTTGTGTTTACAACATTCTCAAGAAAACTCAATTTCCTATAATTTGTCTCTTGCTGCTCTTAAACGAGAAGTTGCAGAGTTGACATCATGGTACCCAGATGAAAATAGAAAGAGTTTTTATGCTGACAAACTAATGGAAATATCGCCGTCTTGGATTGTTACTACAAACTATGATCTTGTGCTTGAGAGCCTTTTACACGTCGCATCGGTAACAATAGGGCCAAATGAGCCCTTGGTGTTTCCTAAAGGGAGAATACCTGTATACCACCTTCACGGTGTTAGGACCGATCCTGAGGGTATCGTAATTGCTCGCGAAGATTATACTGTGCTATTCCGTCCCAACGAGTATCGTCAAATTAAACTTGCTTTGACTTTAAAGGAGTCAACAACGTTATTGTTGGGCTACGGGTTGGGGGATGACAACGTTTTAACAGCGTACGACTGGTCAAGAAATGTCTTTAACTACCAATCAGAAACCTATCCTCATGCTGTAATTCAAATAGTTAGGGCACCGAACCCTAAGCCTAGGCCTTACAGGGCGGGGAATGGTGTTCTAGTCTTGGAAACGTCCAATCTAGAGGCGTTTTTCGAAGAGCTAATGCCTTTTATTCGAGAACGTAAAGAGCAGGATCGACTTGCATATGAAAATCTAACAGCACTTGAGCGGTACATAAATACTAATACGGCATCGGCGGTAGAGTTATTCTTGGATGATCAAGCAAGGCGTACTGAGATACTTAGCCTTTTACGAATGAATCATGCACGCTTGATTCACTGTTTTATTCCTTTCTTTGAGCGCTGTGTCGATCAGGCGTTTATACGATCAAGCGGTAATGGACAATTTCAAGGCTACTCGGAGTGCTTGACGGTTATTCTGGACGTGATGATGGCCTATTCTGATACAAATGTGCCTCCTGCGCTTTTTCAGAAGATAGCCCATGCATTTAATCGGCTCGCTCCCTATATTGGTCGTGGAATGGGTCAGTCCCATAGTTCTCATCGGCAATGGATAGCGCGTAAAGGACAATTGCAATATAGACATCTGAAAGAACTTAAAATTTACTCGCGCCGCAAGGAGTGGGAGTATGTTCTAAGTTTACTTGCTGAATTCAATCTTGATCGATACTAAATCAGTTTACTCAGGCAAGAATGCTCCCACGACCTTTCCGCAGATATGGGTTTCTTCCGTAATATCAATGATTGGATATTGCGGGTTGATGGGGCGTAAAAATTTTCGCCCTGCATCTTCTGCCAAAACTTTGAATGTCGCCTCGTTTGTGCGTGGGACTCTGGCAATCACGCGATCGCCAGTTTTTGTCTCTGCTTCTGGGTCCACAAAAATGATGCATCCAGCAGGATAACTACGCCCTGGCCCTGGATTTGTCATTGAGTCGCCTTGTACTTTGAGGGCGTACCCGTTGTCGCTTATGGCCACGGGGCAGGAGAGCCACGTCTCGCCGTCATGAGTTTCAAAATTGGTCTCACACCACGCGCCTGCCTGTACCCAAGAGATCAGCGGCACTTTCCCAAAGCCCCGGGTGAATTCGCGCACATTGCTTTCGTGCTCTTTGACGAACTGGTGAACATTGCCATTGTTCGGCTGCTGTTTAGGCAGCACGCCGTACTCTAGCCACTCACGCCTAATCTTAAGCCACGAGCACAGCACAGCCATGCTGTCCGCTTCAGGTATTGAATCCCCGTTTAGCCACTTGCTGACCGCTTGTTTACTCTTTTCAGCTCCAGCCTTGACCAAATGTGCGTGTATATCCACCCCACGTCCCCGGGTGCGTACACCGGCATCGTCGAGAGCTTCGTGAAGGCGCGCCGTAAAAGCTGCCCGTATCTCATTCTTATCAACCATGAGTTGATACTCTCACAGGGGTTGCGCAATAGTCAGTTGATGTTAATATCAACCGCGAGTTGATAAATGGAGGTTGCCATGTTGGACCCCGCAGATTTTCCGAACGCCATCGCGTTTGCATTTGAAGCAGTAGGCGGCATTGGAGCCGCCGCCAAGGTGTGTGAAAGGAGCTATCAGGCGCTCAATAAATGGCGCTTGGCTGCCAGTCTTCCCCGCACCGATTACACCGGTGAAACCCAATACGCCGCACTTTTGGCGAACGCTGCAAAGCAGAAGGGCAACGCGTTTGATGCCGCCTGGTTGCTCACCGCATCGGCCCCGCAGAAAGCTGCAGCGTAGATAGAAAAAAGGCGACCCAAGGGCCGCCCAGTTTCCCCCGGCACACACCACCACAGTGCTGCTGGGTCGCGATAAAGAGTTGCGTGCACACCACATGCTAACCACCTCTCTTTACCGCGCTACCAAGACACGGATGTCTTGGGTTGCTGCCTTTTCCACCACCGATTGGGCAGCTGTTGCGCCAGAGGTGAACAACGGATTGTTCGCCTCGGCACGGTGCCGGTTTGATCCCTAGACCTAGCCGGCGTTTTGGGCCCTTTCAAGCCACGCGGCAAATGTATCACCACTGCATGTCGCGGGGCACTGGCAACTTTGTAGGAGTAATGCCATGAGCCGAATAGCTTTAAGCTGTGTTGATCGAGCGCAAAGGGAAGTCCTGACGCTCGAATTAGCCCTGTACCACGCCGCACGGGACTATCCCGGCGGTGCTGCCGCAATTGCCGCCACCACCGGCCGTAATGCCACCACGCTGCAGCACAAGCTGTCTCCCACCCATCCGTCTCACACCGTGAACATTCAGGAGTTCGGCGAGATCCTCGAACTGACCAAGGATCGCCGCATTCTTGATGCGGTGCATGCCCTAGTCGGCGATACCACATGGCAGGAGCTGGCTGAAACCTATACCTGTGACATGCCCGAGACCCTCACCACAGGTATTGCTTCGTACTTCCGTCAGGTGGCTGATTTGGCTGATACGTGGGCCAAGAGCATTGGCGACGGTGTCGTCAGTGATCAGGAACTGGCCGAGATTCGCCTGCAGGTGTTTCGCGGTATTCAGGGGCTGCTGGGTATGTTCAACCGCGCCAAGTATGTCAACCAGACTACGCGGGGTACCGACCGTGGCTGACGTTATCGATTTTGCCAACGACCTGGTGCAAGAGCGGATGGATCAGGCGCTCGCGGCGCGCAATGCGAATAAAACGGCTACTGCTGCACATTCGTTCATGTTCTGCGAAAGCTGCGACACGCCGATCCCGTTGGCACGCCGTGTTGCGATCCCTGGTTGCACCCAGTGTGTGGCCTGTCAGTCCATCGACGAAGCCAGGAGGGCCCGCCATGCTCGATGAGGTACTCAATCAATTCTCTGATTACGGCCTGGAGCCTGATCAACCCTTGGTGTTCGGCAAGCTAACCCGTTGCAAAACCACCCAGGACAAGGGCAAGGAAAAAAACGGCTGGTACGTGGTCCACGAGCATCTCACCGAGAAGAACGGAACGTTGATCTTCGGCAGCTTCGGTGATTGGCGGTCCGGTGAGTCTCAGAAGATCAAGGTCAAGGCCGGACGTATGAGCCCTGAGGAGCGCGAAGTCATGCGCGCTCGCCAGGAAGAGGCCAAGCGCAAGGCTGCCGAGGTCGCGGCGAATGCCTCACGTCGAGCGGCCAGCCGTGCAGCGGCTCTGTTCAAGCGCATGCCCGAGAAGGGTAAGAGTGCCTACCTGGATCGAAAGCAGATCGTCGGCTTCAAGGTTCGCTATGCGCCACGTACCGGCGCGTTTTTGGTGCCTATGTGCAACGTGCGCGACCAGATCGTCGGCCTGCAGGTGATCTTCCCGGCAAAGCAGGAAGACACCGGGCGTGACAAAGCCTACTGGCCCTACGGCATGTCGAAAGAGGGTGCCTTCCACTTGATCGGCCCGCACCCTGAACCGGGTGAGCCAGTGCTGGTGTGTGAGGGTTACGCCACGGGCGCCAGCCTGCACATGGCGACTTCGCTGACGGTTGCCATCGCCTTCGATGCTGGCAACCTGTTGCCGGTCTCCAAGGCCATGCGCGAGCGCTTCCCCGGCTGCCCGCTTATCATCTGTCGCGATGATGACTGGAAGACCAAACGCCCCAGCGGCGATCCTTGGAACCCCGGCGAAGAGAAGGCCAGCAACGCTGCACTGATCGTCGGTGGTCAGGTAGTCGCCCCTGTCTTCTCCGGCGAGCGTGAAATCAAGTGGACCGACTTCAACGACCTGCATATCGCTGAAGGGTTGGAGGCCGTCCGCCGCCAGGTGCTGGCGGTGGTCAAACCTCCAGCAGCTGGTGGTTGGAAGGATCAACTTGCCCGCACTGAGAACGGCTCCCTGATCGCGCACATGCAAAACGTCGAACTGATCCTGGGCAATGACGAACGCTGGGCGGGCGTCATCGGCTACAGCGTGTTCAGCTCCAAGATCGTCAAGCTGCGGTCTGCGCCCTTCGGCGGCGGTGCCGGCGACTGGGCCGACATTGACGACATGCGAGTAATGAAGTGGCTCGCGCAGCAATACAACCTGCGGGTCAAAGCCTCTCATGTGATCGAGGCGGTCAGCGTTGTTGCCCACGACCACTCCTTTCACCCGGTGCGCGAGTACCTGGAGAAACTAAAATGGGACCGCGTGCCCCGGCTGGAAACCTGGCTGACCGATGTGCTGGGCGTCCAGCCTACGGAGTACTCGGCCAAGGTCGGAAAGCGCTGGCCGATCTCGGCGGTTGCCCGTGTGATGCGCCCGGGCTGTAAGGCCGACTCAGTGATGATCCTCGAAGGCGGGCAGGGTGAAGGCAAGTCCACCGCCATGGGCGTCCTCGGCGGCGAGTGGTTTATGGACACGCCCTTTGCCCTCGGTGACAAGGACAGTTTCCAGGCCATTCGTGGCAAGTGGATAGTCGAGCTGGGGGAGTTGGACAGCTTCAACAAGGCTGAAAGCACCAAGGCCAAGCAGTTTTTTTCCGCGTCCACCGACACCTACCGCGAGAGCTACGGCCGCAGAACGAACGACGTGCCACGCCAGTGTGTGTTCGTGGGTACTACCAACCAAGAGGAATACCTTAAGGACGCCACAGGCAACCGTCGTTACTGGCCAGTGTTCTGTAACAAGGTCGATCTGGAGAAACTGCGCGAGATCCGCGACCAGCTTTGGGCTGAGGCGCTGTTCTGCTTTGAGGCGGGCGATATCTGGTGGGTGACCAAGGATGAAACCCGGATGTTCACGGAGGCCCAGGACGAGCGCTTTGTGGTTGATGAGTGGGAAGGCCCGATTCTGACCTGGTTGGAGGAGTCGCAGATCGGCGAAACCGCCACCGGCAATGAGATCCTGAGCCAAGCGTTGATGCTGGACTTCGGCCATTGGGGCAAGCCCGAACAGATGCGGGTCGGGGCGATCATGCATCGGCTGGGATGGCGGAAGAAGCGTATGCCGGCGTTGGCCAAGAGCGGTGTTCGGCCCTGGTCCTATCAGAAGCCGGCGACTTGGGGGCGCGGGTCTGCATTGCAGCAGACCGTGGTGGAGGAGCCTTGCTTTGATTAAGCGAATCGACGAGATGCTCAAGCTGTGGGCGCAGGATCTGCATTCGCCTTTGCCGGAGAACACTGGCGGGCCGAGTGGCGGCAACATGATCGCTATGCTGATGGAGTGCAAGGGTGAGCTGATACGCGGCACTCGCGGCAGTCGGGTGCTGCTGGATGAATCGGTGGATATCGAGCTTATCGTCAAGAAGCACCTGCCGCCCCGTCTTGCCCTGGTCGTTTGGGAGCACTACTGCAACCATGAAAGCTTCCTCTCACAGAAGCTGTTGCACTGCGCCTGCAGCTCAAGAACCTATTACATGCGACTCCATGACGCCCATGTGTTCATCCAAGGGATGCTGATGGGGAAAGCTGCATGACCCTCGGCGTCACTTCGCGTGCCTCTGTCCTACTGTCCGGCCTTGTCCGACTCGCATTTCGCGCAGTTGGACAGGCGCAGGCCGCGCCGATACTGGGCTGTCCTACCGTCCAACCTTCACCCGCCCCACGCACACATGAGCATAGCGGGTACGTAATCGCGCCCATGGCGCGCACGCGTGCTTTTAGCTTTCTCTCTACACACAAGAGAAAGTTAAATAAGGTAGGACAGTTGGACGAAGCCCCGAATTTAGGCGCCTGTAGCTGTCCTACTTCGATTCTGAATAGTGGGACAGGCAGGACAGGGCACCAGAAGCGATAGCCGATTGAATGCGTTGTCCCTGTGTTGCACCTGCGTCATACCTGTATTGCACCCGTATTGCGCCATGGCATTAAAACCCGCTTGCTGCCAGTAAAATCCACCTGTAAAAAGTACCCATCTTCGATAGGTGCGACCGCAAGCAGCGGGACTCACCACCACACTAAACCCGGCCATTGCGCCGGGTTTTTCTGTTTATGGGTAGGGCGTTTAGGTCGGAGGGCTCCGCAATGGAAGTGCAGATTCGCAACGAAAAGGGGATGTTGGTTTGGTCTAGGAATTGCGTAGGCGGATTTACGTCCCCGGCCTACGCATTCGACATGACGCTGGAACAGATCAGGGACGCACTGAACTCAGCGCTTTATGAGTGTATGGGGGAGTTAGCTGTTTCGGATGATGTTGATCGAGTGGCGGATGTTTCCGCTGCCGCCACCTAGATCAATCGTAATGTTCCAATGGCCCGTACTTGGAGCTGCAATGCGGGCTGGCAACATCTTGTAGAACCCCCCGAAGTATTCATGTGCTCCACCTCGTTTGAATTTCGAAAAATTCGTATCAGTGGTCAATCGAACGTTGCATTGGTGTGAGCACTCAACAACCACGATGTCGCCTTGCTCAAGGTATTCACGCGTGTGCAGAAAGTTCATATGGCCTCCTAGCCATTGAGATGTTCGCATTGAAGTTAGCAGAACAATTTTAAAGTGCCATTACGCGGCACCAGTGGCTTGTCCTTATGGAGACAGTTGATGACAAACGAGCAGCAAGCACTTATTGAGATGCCGGTCTGGATGGTGATCCTACTGTCCCTGGTCGGCGGGATTTCCGGCGAGGCATGGCGGGCCGACAAGGCGGGGGTGAGCGGTTGGTCCTTGGTTCGCCGCTTGCTGCTTCGATCCGGGGCCTGCGTAGTCTGCGGGCTCTCAACCATGATGTTGCTGCATGCATCGGGCATGTCGGTATTGGCGGCGGGCAGCATTGGCTGTCTCACTGCAATGGCCGGCGCCGATGTTGCCATAGGCCTGTACGAACGCTGGGCCGCTAAACGGTTGGGCGTGTGCGATGTGCCGCCCTCGGGAAACGGTCAGGCTTGATGGTCTGGAGGCCACGTAATACGTGGCTTTCAGGGTCGCGCATCAAAATGGTGCGCCGAAAAGTCGCCGGGGACCCTGGCAGCATTCGAGGGACACGGGGCATGAAACCCGCGGGAAAGCGTTAGCGGCAGGGCTGCCAGCTTACTGAAATTCAATCCATTGAAATTGAAAGGTTTCCATTGAAAAGCCGTTGAAAAGGAGGGCTTATGACGGATCCACTGTTCCTGTCTAAAAGCGCTTTCGCGGTTCGCATCGGCAGGACGCCGAGCTACATCACCTGGCTGAAAGACAACAACCGACTGGTGCTTTCGCCGGATGGCAAGAAGGTGGACGTGCTTGCGACTGAAGCGCTGATCCTCGAAACCGCCGACCCCAGCAAGGCTGCCGTCGCGGCTCGACACCAGCAGGACCGGATCCAGCGCGACGTTTACAGTCAACTGTCCCCCCTGACCGAGCCGACTAACACGGCTGCGCCGCAGCAGCCTATCTCCGGCGGTGCGAAGGGCCACGACTTCCAGAAAGCTCGCGCCATGCGCGAACACAACCTGGCGCAACTGGCCGAGATCGAGTTGCACAAGGCTCAGGGCTCGCTGGTCGCCAGGGACGCCGTAGAGATTGGCGCGTACAACGCGGGGCGCCATCTGCGCGACCAGTTGTTCGGCCTGCTGCCCCAGTTGTCCCACAAGCTGGCAGCCATGAGCGACCCCTGGGACATCGAAAAACACCTGACGGCGACACTCCGAAAATCACTGGAAGAGGCTGAACGCATGTCCTCGTCCGACCTTGAACGAGCGATGACGGGCTGACCTATGACCACGGAATTTCCTGACGGTGACCGTGCGTACCGTGAGGCGTATTTCCGTGGGCTACGACCCGACCCTGACCTCTGGATCGACGAGTGGGCCGACGAGTACATGCGCATCCCGCGAGACACTGGCGCGCCTGAACCGGGCCAGTACCGCACCGACCGGACGCCCTATGCCCGAGAGCCGATGCGGTGCCTGTCACCGGCGCACCCGTGCCGGCGAGTGGTCACCATGGTGGCTTCGCAGCTGATGAAAACGCAGATCGCCTTAAACTGGATGGGCGGCCTGATCCATATGGCGCCGTCCAACATCTTGGCGTTGTTGCCCAGCCTGGGCCTGTCCAAGCGTGTTTCCGGGCGGATAAGCAAAACGATCAAGGCAACCCCGGAGCTGGCAAAGCGGGTAGCGGCCAGCCGCTCGCGGGATGCCCGCAATACCATGGACACCAAGGAGTTCGAGGGCGGCGCCTTGTACGTTACGACGGCGGGCTCTGCGGCCAACCTGTCCGAGCTGTCGGCACGCTACATTTACGGCGACGAGGTTGACCGCTGGGAGAACGACGTCGGCCAGGAAGGTGACCCCA
Organism: Pseudomonas sp. P7779; assembly: GCF_013386315.1. Lineage (NCBI taxonomy): Bacteria > Pseudomonadati > Pseudomonadota > Gammaproteobacteria > Pseudomonadales > Pseudomonadaceae > Pseudomonas > Pseudomonas sp. P7779. The sequence continues at coordinate 13,675 of NZ_JACARZ010000098.1, forward strand.
TCGTGCTGGCGGAAACGCGCGCTACCAACTTCGGGCGCAACGCCAAGATCTACTTCTCCAGCTCGCCGACGATCAAGGGCGCCTCGCGGATCTCGGACTTGTTCGAGTCCAGCGACCAGCGTTACTACTACGTGCCATGCCCCACCTGCGGGCATATGCAGGTACTTGAGTGGGAGAGGTTGCTCTACAGCAGGGACTACAGCACGGTTCACTACCAGTGCGCCGCGCCTGAATGTGATGTGCTGATCGAGGAGCATCACAAGACCGACATGCTCGCCCGTGGCGAGTGGCGTGCCCATGGCAGCGGGGATGGCAAGACGGTGGGCTTCCACCTCAACGCCCTGTACTCGCCGATTGGCTGGAAGGACTGGCCCTCGCTGGCCGAGGAGTTCGAAGACGCCAAGAAGGCCCAGGCCAAGGGCGACATGGGCTTGATGCAGGTGTTCTATAACACCCGTCTCGCCAAGGTATGGGACAGCGCGCAAGAGCAGACCAAGGCCGAAGTGCTGGTCGCAAGGGCACGACTGGAGACCTACACCCTCGGCAGTATGCCGGCGGGCGTACTAATGCTGACCGGCGCCGTCGACGTTCAGGCCAACCGCCTGGAGCTGATGGTGATGGGTTTCGGTGTTGGCATGGAGCGTTGGGTGGTCGATCACCAGGTGATCTGGGGCGACCCTGCCGATGAGCGCAGCTGGGCGGTGCTGGACGAGAAACTCAAGGTTCGATACCGCCATCCCTGCGGTGTCGGTTTGGCGATCCTGGCGACGGGCGTCGACTCCGGCGGTCATCACACTGACGAGGTATACCAGTTCTGCCGTGTGCGGCGCTGGCGCAACATCTTCGCCATCAAGGGCGCGAGCAAGCCCGGCAAACCGGTGATTGCTCAGCGGCCGTCCATGGTCGACGTGACCTGGAAGGGCCAGACCGAACGCGGCGGCGCCGAGCTGTGGTTTGTCGGCACCGACACCGCGAAGGACTGGATCTACAACCGCTACGCCTTCGAGGATGGCCCAGGCTCGTTGCACTTTGCCAACGACCTGCCGGACGAGTTTTTCGCCCAGTGCGTTGCCGAGCGCAAGGTCGCCCGATACGTCAAAGGCTATAAGCGTATCGAGTGGGTCAAGGGCAAGGCAGAGCGCAACGAAGCGCTCGACCTGATGGTGTACTGCCTGGCAATGGCGCACTACCTCGGCATCAACCGGTACCAGGAGCACGACTGGGAGCGGGTGCGACAAGCGCTGGCTCAGTCCGGTTTGTTCGACGATGTGGTGGGCGTAAAGCCGGTGCAGGGCAAACGCGTCGAGGCTGACGAAACACCGGCACCGGTTGCGGCGCGTCAGTCGCTTCCATCACCGGCACCGGTTGCACCTGTCGCCCAATCGCGACCTGCCGCACCCCCGCAACGCCGTCGTTCCACCAGCGGCTATCTGAAGAGAAATTGATATGTCGTTTACCCCGAAGCACCTCGAAGTCATCGAGCGCGCCATCGCACGCGGTGAAAAGACCGTGCGCTACAGCGACCGCACGGTGGAGTACCGCTCCATCGACGAACTGCTCAAGGCCCGCGACGAGATTCGCACGTCGCTGATCCAGGCCGCCGGACCCCGCTCTCGCGTGGTTCGGCTTACCCACGGAGGCAAAGGGATCTGATGGCCCGACAATTTCCGACGCTCTCGCGTAGTGGATTCTTGCTTCCGTCGAACATCAAGGCCAGCTACGAAGGCGCCGGGGAGGGCCGCCGTTCGGCGAGCTGGGAAGCCAGCGACAACGGCATCAACAGCATCAATACTCCGGCGCTGCGAAACCTGCGCGCCCGTTCGCGGGCGGCGGTGCGCAATGATCCATACGCCTTCAATGTCATCGACAAGCGTGTCAGCAATCTGATCGGCACCGGCATCACACCCCGGCCGACAACCGATGACGCAGCGCTGCGGAAGGTGAAGCAACAGCTGTGGGATGACTGGGTGGACGAAGCGGACGCCGACGAGCTGACAGACTTCTACGGGATGCAAGCGCTGGTCGCTCGCACCGTTGAAACCGCAGGCGAGTGCTTTGTTCGGTTACGTCCTCGCAGCCTGGATGAAGGGTTGGCGGTACCGTTGCAGTTGCAGACCCTGGCCCCGGAATTTGTCCCACACGACAAGTTCGAGACCACCAAAAACGGCAACATCATCCGCGCCGGGATTGAGTTCAACCCGGCCGGCAAGCGCGTGGCTTATTGGATGTATCGCTCGCACCCTCGCGATTCTTCATCGTTGAACAGCGGTTACAACCAATTGGTGCGAGTGCCAGCTTCACAGGTGTTGCACATCTTTGAACCGGTCGAGCCCGGGCAGTTGCGTGGTGTTCCGCGCTTGGCGCCGGTGCTGAAGCGTCTTCGCAGTTTGGACAACTACGACGATGCCGTGTTGTTCCGCCAAGAGGTTGCCAACCTGTTCGCAGGTTTCATCAGCAGGCCGCCGCCCGATGCAGGGCAAACACCCCGTGATCCTGTCACAGGGCAATTACTGGTTACCGACCGCGACGGCTTCACGCCGATGGTCGCGCTCGAGCCCGGCACCATGCAGGAGCTGGCACCTGGTGAGGAGGTTGAGTTTTCCAAGCCACCGGACGCCGGCAACAACTACCCGGATTTTATGCGGCAGCAACTGATGGCTGCGGCGGCAGGTTCGGGCACGCCATACGAGATCCTCACCGGCGACATGCGGGAGGTTAACGACAGGGCGCTACGGGTTGTACTCAACGAGTTCCGGCGGCGCCTGGAGCAACTGCAATTTGGCGTTTATGTGCATCAGCTCTGTCGCCCGGTGCGGGCAGCATGGATGGACATGGCGGTGTTGTCTGGCGCCCTTGTGCTGGAGGACTACGCGCAACGGCGCCGCGAATACCTGCGCACGCGTTGGGTACCGCAAGGCTGGGCCTACATTCAGCCGGTGCAGGACGTTCAGGCGCGGCGGATGGAAGTGCAGGCGGGTTTTGCCTCTCGCAGCGAGATGGTGTTGCGTACCGGCTATGACGCGGAAACGGTCGATGCGGAAAACGCCGCCGACCTCGCCAGGGCTACAGACTTCGGCCTCAACTACACGACTCTTGAAGCCATCGAAGTGATCGATGACAAGGAACAACCATGAGTAAAAAAGCGCTACCGCGCATCTATGACAAGGCTGGCAAGCAGGTAAACGTCGCGGATAAAAGTTGGTACACCCTCAGGGCTAGCGGCGAAGCCGAGCAACACACTATCGAAGTGTTCGTGTACGGCGAGATCGGTACCTGGGGCGTTACCGCCAATCAGTTCGTACAGGACCTGCGCGCCATGGATAACGGTGTTTCACCGGTAATTGTCGCGTTCAACAGTATTGGCGGTGACCTGTTCGACGGGCTGGCGATCCACAACGCTCTATCGCGCTTGGGCGAGCGCTGTACCGGTCGTATTGACGCCCTGGCAGCCAGCGCGGCCAGTGTTGCAGTCTGCGGCGCTCACCGGGTGGTGATCGCGGCCAACGCCATGTTGATGATCCACAACCCCTACACCTATGCGGGTGGTGATGCCGAAGATTTCCGTCGGGTCGCTGATGTGCTGGACCAGACCCTGGAAGCGATTATCGCTGCCTACAAGTCCAAGGCGCCGGATATCGACGAGGCCGAGCTGCGGCGTATGGTCAACGCTGAGACTTGGCTTACAGCCAATGAGGCGGTGGCGTTGGGCCTGGCGGATGAGGTGGGTGATGGTCTCAAGGTCAAAGCCTGTCTCGGCCAGGGCAGTGTGCTGCAGCGGTTCCAGCATGCGCCGGCCGAGCTACTCGCGCAGATGGATGAAGAGCCCGAGGTGGATCCGCCAGAGCCTGACGATTCACCGGAACCGGCGCCCGTGCTGGATGCGGCCATGCTGGCGCTGATGGTCACTCAGGGGTGTGCGGCGGCGGGCATCAGCAACCTGGTGGATCCACTGCTCGCGACTACCAAGTTGGAAAGCGAGGCGGTGGTCCAGGCTGCGCTGACCAGGGCGAAAGCGCTGCACGGTCTTTGTGTCGCGGCACGACTGCCGGAGCTGACCGGTGAGTTCATCTCTGCTGGCTTGGACGAAGCCTCTGTAAGGGCTCGCCTGTTCGACAAACTGGTGGGCAACGGTGGTGGCTTTGAGATCGACAACAGTCTGCCGCTGGACGACGACCCAGCACCCACTATCAAGGCCAAACAGGTCGACACCCAATCAATCTGGGCTTCCCGTCAGGCGGCACAGAACGGCAACTCGAAAGGAGCAAGAACATGAAAACTGAATCGATGCATGCAGGTGAGTTCCTGCTGTCCGAAGGCGCCGGCAATATTTCCCGCGAAGCGATCAACGTCGCGGCAGGGGCAGCTCTGGAGCCAGGCCAGATCCTCGGCTTGGTCACCCTCACTGGCGAGTTTGCCCCGTACCAGCCCACTGCTGAGGACGGCACCGAGAACGCCATCGCGATCCTGTACGGTCCGTTGGGTGAGTCGGATGTGGTACGTCGCGGTCGCGCTGTGGTGCGTCTGGCAGAGGTCAGCGAAGCACATTTGACAGGACTCGACCCTGCAGCTGAAAAAGCCTTGGCCGCCCATTTCCTGATCGTCCGCTAAGGCGTTCACCTCATATATCCATCCCGCCGAGTGCGGGATTTTTCGTTTCTGGAGAGTACCTCATGGCCGATATCGCCATTTTTGAAGACGATGCGTTCAGCGTCTCCTCGCTGACCGCTGCAATCAATGAACAGGAATACATGCCGGGCCGCATCAGCAGCCTTGGCCTATTCCGCGAAGAGGGCATCAGCACGTTGACCGTGCAGATCGAGAAAGATGGCGACACCCTGGCCCTGGTGCCATCGGGCGAACGCGGCACCTCGGGCCTGGTGGTTGGCGGGACCAAGCGCACGTTGATCCCATTCAACACTGTGCACCTGCCAGAGCGCTTCACCATCAAGGCTGACGAGATCCAGGGCATTCGCGCCTTCGGTACCCGCAGCGAATTGCAGGCCGTGCAGGATGTGGTCAACAAGCGGCTGGCGAAGGCCCGACGACAGCTGGATGCCACCCACGAATTCCAGCGCATGGGCGCGTTGAACGGTCAGGTGCTGGACGCCGATGGCAAGACGGTCCTGTTGGACATTTATAAATCCTTCGGTGTGAATCGTCAGAAGCTTCAGATGGGCTTGAACAGTCCAGACACCGAGCTGCGGGTCAAATGCGGCGAAGCCTTGGACATGCAGGAGGAAGCCCTCGGCAGCGTCACCAGTAGCGGCTCCCGCGCGATGTGTGGCAAGAACTTCTGGAACAAGCTCATCGTGCATAAGTCGGTAAAGGAGACCTACCTCAACACCATGCAGGCCGCGTCCCTGCGTGGCGATGCCCGTGAAAGCTTCGAGTTCGGTGGGATCGTCTGGGAGCGTTATCGCGGCAAGGTGGCCGGTGTTGCGTTTGTCCACGACGACAAGGCCCTGCTGATCCCAGAGGGTGTGCCGGATCTGTATATCTCGTCCTTCGCGCCGGCCGACTACATGGAAACGGTCAACACCCAGGGCATCCCGTACTACAGCAAGATCGAGCCGCTGCCGTTCAACAAAGGTGTTGCCGGTGAAGCCCAGTCCAACCCGCTGCACCTGTGCACACGACCTCGGGCGCAGATCCTGTTGGAGATGTAACCGTGGCCTTCCGCGATCTGATCGACGACATCGACGACGTGGTCTTTGAAACCCTGGGCGACAGCGCCATGATCGAAGGTCGCGCCGAACCGGTGCTGGGGATGTTCTCGGCGCCATGGAAACAGCCCCAGTTCGGCAAGCTCAACACTGGTCTGCGGGAGCCGCGCTTCGAGATCCGCATCAAGGATTCGGACGGCTTGATGAAGGGCTTACGGGTCAGTGTTGATCTGCCGGCGTTGGATGGCGGCGGCGACTATGACCTGCTGCAGCTAGAGCCTAATGGTAATGGCCTGGTGGCCTTGATTTTGAGGAAGCGGCCATGAGCATCGGCAGCTATAGCCAGCAGAAGCGCGACGGTGGGATGCTCACTATCCAGCCGTCGGCGGTGCATGTTCAGGCTCTAAAAGAGTTCGGCGAGCTGGTGCCTAAGGCAGCGGCGGCCGCCCAGCGGCGTGCAATCAACAAGACAATCCGTTGGCTTCGCACCCACATTGCGCGGGCCGTCGGCAGGCAGGAGCGCATCGCCATCGGTGCTGTCCGGCAACGTCTTCGGGCGTATCCGGTGACTGGCGGCGATATGCGCGGCAAGTTGTGGTTCGGCATCAATGCCATTGAAGCCAGTCGCACTGGCCGGGCACGGCAAACCGGCGCCGGTGTTTCGGTTACCGGTCGGCGTTACCAGGGAGCTTTCTTCAAGAAGGTCTACGGCAGTAACGCGGATATCTGGATCCGCACGTCCAGCAAACACTTCAATACCACCGACTACCCGGACGCCGCTCAGGGTGGTAGACGCTCGGGCTTTGTCGAGGAAAACGACAACCGCTTCCCCCTGGCAAAAGCCAAGGTGTCGTTGGAGCAAGTGCGACCGCACTTCGATGCCTGGGTAAAACGTACCGATGAACGCCTGCTGGAGATCCTCACGCAGGAACTCAACTTTGAACTGCAGAAGTATTTGAAGGGGACGCCGCGTGTCTGACGAAACTTTGAGCCTCGACCAACTTTATCAAGCTATCGAGCAGCACCTGCAGCAACACCTGCCGGGTGTTCAAAGCGTTGCGGCCTGGCCGAACATTGAGGATCACATTGCCTTGCCGGCGGTGTTCCTGGAGATGTCTGAGATCGAGCCAGGTACTGATCTCGGAACGGGTGAAACCACCCTGGTCTGCAAGTTCGAAGCGCGGATCATTGTTGATCCGATTCGGCCCGATCATCACCGTCAGGTCGTGCAGCTAGCGACCCAACTGATCGTGTTATTGCGGGCGCAGAACTGGGGCCTGGAAATCGAATGTGCCGAGTTTATCCAAGCGGTGCAGGACTGGACCCGCCCTGAGCTGGATGGCTACATCGTCTGGCTGGTGGAGTGGAATCAGACGATCTATCTCGGCGCCGAGGAATGGCCCTGGCCGGATGAGCCCCCGGGAACGCTGCTGATCGGTGTCAGCCCCGAAATCGGCCCGGGCAGCCGAGATCGGTACGTCGCGCCGGAGCGCTTGGAGTGAGGTACGCCAGCGGCGAGAGCGACCGCATGATCGCCGCCATGTTGATGGATTGCGTGGTGGCCGCCGTCGATACCACTGCATCACCGCCTGTTGTTCGTGTGAGGGCGGGGGAGTGGACCAGTGCGTGGGTACGTTGGCACAGCGTAGCCGCCGGTAAGGCGCGCCACTGGCGAGTGCCCAGCCTGGGCGAGCAGGGCAAGTTGTTCAATCCCAGCGGCAACCCGGCGATGGGCACGTTTATCCCAGGCTTGTACGGGGATGCAGGCCCGCCGCCGGACAATCGCGATCACGTCGAGGTGTGGCGCTTTGACGATGGCGGCTCGCTGGTCTACGACTGGCAGGCCAGTAGCTACAGCATCACGCTGCCTTCCGGGACCGTCACCATCAAGGTCGGCGGCACCGTAGCCACCGTCACTGAAAGCGCCGTCACGGTGGTAGCCGGGGATATCGGGCTCACCGGCAATGTGACGATCACCGGGCCACTGACAGTGTCGGGTGATATCAACGGCGCCGGCAAGATCATTGACGCGGGCGGCAATACCGCGAACCACAAACACTGATTCATCGCCTATTTCGGCCCGCTGCGTGCGGGCGTTTTCATTTCTGGAGTGCCCTTATGAACAAGCCAAAGCCGGACGGGCAGCCGCCCGTGGTCGAGCCAATGGCGGCGAAGGTAGAGCCGCCACCCAAAGCCCCTGATCTGCCTCGGACCTTTCGCGACAAGGTGTTTACCTCACGCACCCTGATATCGCCTGAAGGCCAGAGCTTCGCCGTTGCCAAGGGGTTAGTGGTAGCCACCACCCCAGATCAATACCACTTCCTCCAACGTCACCCTGACCTTGAACCCTTACCGGAGTAGCCCAGATGATCGGAATGGATCGCCACACTGGGCTGCCCATCTCCGGCATTGAGCATCTGCAGCAGTCGATTGAAGACATTTTGACAACGCCACTGGGCAGCCGCCGGCACCGGCCGGATTACGGCAGCCAGTTGCGGCGTTTTGTCGACCTGCCCGTCACCGAGGGCTGGAAAAGCGCGGTGCAGGCTGAAGTGGCCCGGGCGCTGGGGCGTTGGGAGCCTCGGCTGAGCATCAGCCAGGTTCGAGTGGTGGCCGTATTGGATGGCCGCATCGAGTTTGAACTCAAGGGCCTGTTCAAAGGCGATAACGCGCTAGTGAGGGTCACCGCATGAGCACCGTGGATTTATCAGCACTGCCGGCGCCGCCTGTGCTGGAGGAACTCGACTTTGAGCAAGCCTACGCTGAGGAGCTGGCCGCGTTTCGTTTGTACATGGGCGACAACTGGACCGCCGAGTTGGAAAGCGATCCTGTGGTCAAGCTGTTGGAGCTGGGCGTGTACCGTCGCATTCAGAACCGGGCGCGGGTGAACGATGGGGCCAAGGCGCTGCTATTGGCTTACGCCATTGATGGGGATCTCGATCAGCTCGCTGGCAACGTCCGTTTGAAACGCCTGGTGATCCAGGAGGAAAACCTCAACACCGTACCCCCGACACCCCGGGTGATGGAATCCAACGATGCCCTGCGCGAGCGGGTCCAATTGGTGTACGAAGGTCTGACTACGGCCGGCCCGCGTAACAGCTACATTTTGCATGCCCGCAACGCATCGGCGCTGGTGGCCGATGCCACGGCTGAAAGCCCGTCTCCTGCCGAAGTGGTGGTCACGGTGCTACACCTGCAGGGCAATGGGGTGGCCGACCAGGCGCTGCTGGATGTAGTCAAGAAATACCTCAGCGATGACAACATTCGACCGGTAGGGGATCGCCTCACTGTTCAAAGTGCCCAGGTGATCGAATATCGCGTTGATGCAGTGTTGTACATGTCAGGCACCGGTTCTGAAAACGAAGCAATACTGGCGACAGCCGAACAGCGTCTGCGTGACTGGATCAATCCGCGGCGGCGATTGGGTGTTGAAGTGCCACGCTCGGCCGTTGATGCGCAACTGCACATTAGCGGTGTCGGTCGTGTGGACTTGCTCAACTGGCGGGACATCAAGGTGACCCAGTACCAGGCGGCCTATTGCGTCGGCTTTACCGTGAAAAAGGGGGCCGTTACGTGAACAGCCTGCTGCCGATTAACAGCACCCAGCTGGAGCGGGCCATTGAAGCCGCCACCGATGAAGTGACTGACGTCCCCCTGCGGGAGCTGTACAACCCGGACACTTGCCCGGCGCACCTGCTGCATCAACTCGCCTGGGCCTGGTCGGTGGATCGCTGGGACAACAACTGGTCAGAAGCGATCAAGCGATCAGCCATTCGCTCGGCGTTTTATGTTCATGCCCACAAAGGCACGATCGGCGCCTTGCGGCGGGTGGTCGAGCCGCTTGGTTACCTGATTGAAGTGCAGGAGTGGTGGCAGACAACGCCCAAGGGCGTACCTGGCACGTTTGCGCTGAAGGTGGGCGTGCTTGATACCGGTATTACCGAAGAAATGTATCAGGAGCTGACTTGGCTGATTGATGACGCCAAGCCGGTCAGCCGCCATTTGACCGGCCTAGCGATCAGCTTGGAAACAGCCGGCCATGTCCATATCGGCGTTTGCGTCACCGACGGTGACGAAATAGACGTGTACCCCCCAATGCAACGCGACATCGAGGTCAGCGGCTACGTCCGCCTGGGCGGTCGTGAACACACCATCGATACCATGGATATCTACCCATGACAGACAAAAATAGCCAGTTTTTCGCCATTCTTACCGCAGTCGGTAAAGCTAAACAGGCAAACGCCGATGCATTGGGCGTTCCCTGGACCTTCGCGCAACTGGGCGTGGGAGATGCGAACGGAGCTGATCCGATTCCCAACGAGCAACAGACAAAACTGATTCACGAGAACCGACGCGCACCGCTGAATCAGGTAAAGGTTGATCCCGGAAACGCCAATATCATCATCGCCGAACAGGTGATTCCTGAAAACGTCGGCGGTTGGTGGATTCGCGAAATTGGGCTCTACGATGCGTCGGGTGATCTGGTCGCTGTAGCGAACTGTGCGCCGAGCTTCAAGCCTCTGCTGACTCAGGGCTCCGGGCGAACCCAGGTCATTCGCATGAACCTGATTGTCAGCAATACCGCCAACGTCGAGTTGAAAATTGATCCAAGTGTTGTGCTGGCGACCCGCGCTTATGTCGACTCCGCAATTACCACGATATTCCCCCTCAACAAACCCCCCGGCACCTACACCAAAGTCCAGATCAACAGTCGGGGCATAGTAGTCGCGGGTTATAACCCGACAACGCTGGCCGGCTACGGCATCACTGATGCTCTGAGTAATTCAGGCGGCGACGTCACCGGGACAATCAACCTGATTAATGCCCGTAGCATCACGACCGTTGCTACGGACTCCACCAGTTGGGCGGGCGGTCTTCACGCCGTGTCCAGGGAGTCGAGAGCCATCCTTTCCGGCGTCGGCGCCTGGGGTAATGGGGACTCCGTACATACGGTGTACATGGGGTTAAGCAGTGCACCGTGGCAATTCGGCAACGGTGTACGGGTCAAAGCAGATGGTGTGTATATCTCGGGACCGATTACCGGTACCGGTACAGGCTTGAGCGGCGTTCCCTGGGGCGGACTCACTGGTGTTCCGACGAGTCTGGCGGGCTACGGTGTAACCTTTGCCAGTCAGCAGGAGGCGGAAACCGGGGCCGAAACGAACAAGCCGATGAGTGCGCTGCGGGTGTTCCAGGCGATTGTCGCGAAAGTCATTCAAGCGACCGAAAGTGCCGCAGGCATTGCACGTGCAGCTACTCAGGTGTTGGTCAATGCTGGCGTGGATGACACGACGATTGTCACGCCGAAAAAACTCAAGTGGGTTTTTTTTGTTGTGTGGGGGGAGACCGGCGGAATTGTATTTCCTACCTGGTTAGGCGGCCTGATTATCAACTGGGGCATCGGAGGGAATAACTTACTCCCGGGTGTCTCTACGCAACTGACAATGGCCAACGCATTCACCACAAGCTTTTTTAGAGCTATCGCGTTCTATGACGGTTCGGATAGTACCGCTATGTCTACGTTCAACGCGTATCGAGCGAGTTTGACGCAAGTCAAAATTACCAACACGCATGCCTCAAACACGTCTACTCCCTCTTATATCGCCATCGGTCGCTGAGGTTTCCTATGCAGTACATGAGTCCATCAACACAGGGCTTTTACAACACGGCGAATTACCCTAAGGCGATGTTGCCGAGCGATGTCGTCGAGATCACAGACGAGCAATTCAGGTACCTGTTAAGGGGACAAAATGGTGGCAAGGTCATGGCTGTTGATGCAGGCGGTAAGCCAGTTCTGAATGATCCTGTCGTAGATCCTGACATGGTATCCAGTCAGGAAAGGCTTTGGCGCGACGCCGAACTTGAGCGTGTGAAGTGGTTGCGAGAGCGACATCGCGACGAGTTGGAATTGTCTATCCCTTCCAGCCTGACTAATGACCAATATGGTCAGTTGCTTGAGTATTTGCAGCTTCTTCGGGATTGGCCGCAATCGTCGAACTTTCCTGATCAGGAACATCGACCCCCGGTACCAGCTTGGATCGCTGAGCAAGCACCATAACGCCCCACCTCATCGGGGCGTTTTTTGTATCCGTTGTTTAACCCCTGAAAGCCCCGCACATGCGGGGCTTTGTCATTTCTGGAGAACTCGCACTATGGCCTCTTCCGGTCGTTTTCACGGCGTTACTGTCACCCTGGTCGATACCGGGGCACGGACCATTGCGCTGCCGTCGTCGTCCATCATCGGACTGTGCGACACCTTTGTCGCTGGCCCAGGTGCTACGGCCAAAGCCAACGAACTTAAACTCATCACGAGTGAGCGCGAGGCGGTTGCAGCCTGGGGTGAAGATTCGGCGATCACGCGGGCGTGTAAGGCGATTTTCGTTCGCGCTAAGGCGGTAATCATTGGCTGCGGTGTGGGCAAGATTGAAGATCCCGCGCAGCAAACCTCGGCCATCATCGGCGGCGTTCTTGCCTCAGGTGAGCGCACCGGCATGCAGGCGCTGCTCGATGGCAAAAGCCGATACAACGCCCAGCCGCGGCTGTTGATCGCCCCGGGCCATACCTCGACCCCAGCAGTAGCGACTGCGCTGGATGCCTTGGCAGGCAAGCTGCGGGCGGTGGCGATCATCGACGGGCCTAACACGACCGATGAGGCGGCCATGGCATACGCCCAAGAGTTTGGCAGCAAGCGCTGTTTCATGGTCGACCCCGGCGTGCAGATCTGGGACACACTGCTGAGCAAAACCGTCAACGCACCGGCCTCGGCCTTCGCCGCTGGTTTGTTCGCCTGGACGGATGCTGAGTACGGCTTCTGGTCGTCGCCTTCGAACAAGGAGTTTGTCGGCATCACCGGCACCTCGCGCCCAGTCGAGTTTCTGGATGGCGACGAAACCTGCCGAGCCAACCTGCTCAACAACGCCAATATCACCACCATTATCCGCGATGGCGGTTACCGCTTGTGGGGTAACCGCACGCTGTCGTCAGACCCCAAGTGGGCGTTTGTCACCCGTGTTCGCACCGTCGATATCGTCATGGACGCGATCCTGGCCGGGCACAAATGGGCGGTCGACCGTGGCATTACCAAGACCTACATCAAGGATGTGACCGACGGCCTGCAGGCATTTATGCAGGACCTGAAAAACCAGGGCGCGGTGATCAACTTCGAGGTGTTTGCCGACACCGAGCTGAACACCGTCAGCCAGCTGGAGCAGGGCAAGGTGTACTGGAACATCCGCTTCACCGACGTGCCGCCCGCCGAAAACCCGATTTTCCGGGTCGAGGTCACCAATCAGTGGCTCACCGAAGTCCTGGAAACCGCTGCCTAAGGAGGCCGCTCAATGATTCCTCAAGTGCTTTACAACACCAACCTGTTCGTCGACGGCATCAACTTTACCGGCGACGTGCCCAGTCTGGGCTTGCCCAAACTGGCAGTTAAGACCGACGAATACCGTGGCGGCGGCATGGCTGGCCCCATCGAGATGGATGTCGGCCTGGAGAAGATGGAAGCCACCTTCACCACCAACGGCGTGCGCCGCGAATCCATGAAGTTCTTCGGGCTGGCAGATCAAACCGCCTTCAACGGCGTGTATCGCGGATCCTTCAAGGGGCAGAAAGGGCAGACCACAGCAGTGGTGGCGACCTTGCGAGGCATGCTCAAGGAGCTGGATCCGGGCGACTGGAAGCCCGGTGACAAGGCTGAGTTCAAATACTCGATTGCGGTCACCTATTACAAGCTGGAAATCGCTGGCCGCCTCATTTACGAAATCGACATGGTCGCCGCGATCCGCGTGATCGACGGTGTGGATCAACTGGCCTCTATGCGCAGCGACCTGGGCCTCTAAGGAATTAATCGAATGGCTACTCCTGAACTGAAAAAGCTCCCTACCTGGCTGAAGCTGACCGCCGAACACGCCACCATCACCTTGTCTCGGCCCTCGGAGGTCAATGGCGTCAAGGTCGATACCTTGACCATTCGCTCACCCACGGTGCGTGAGGTGCGTGCTGCGGATCGTGCCTCGGGCGACGACGAAGAGCAGCGCGAGCTGATGCTGTTCGCCGGTCTATGCGAAGCCGGTCAGCAGGACCTGGAGGGCCTCAAGCTGGTGGACTACCACCGCCTGCAGGCCGGTTATTTTCGCCTGGTGCAGGACGACGGGGTTTAACCCCGCGCTGCTGAAGCTGGCGGCCAAGCGCTTGGCGGCGGAAACCGGATTTTCCGCCGCTGAGATCCAGGCCATGCCGTTTGCCGAGATGGTCTGGTGGCTTTCGGATTGAGCCACCCGCCGTAATCACTCGCTACAGGGAGCCACGATATGGCAAACAAACTCGCGCTCGGCCTGGTGATTGGCGGCGCCGTCAGCTCTACGGTTGGCACCGCGTTCAAGGATGTCCAGGGGCGAATCAAGCAGCTCGAAGCCCAAGGCACCAAGGCTCGGGTGCTGCAGCGTACGATTGGCGACACTATCCGTCTGCGGGAAGAATGGAAGAAGGCCAACGACAGCGGCGCCGCTGGTGCCAGCACGTTGCTGCGCAAATTGGAATCAAACCTCAGCACCCTGAAGAAGCAGGGTGTCGAGGTACGCAATCTTGCCAAGGCTTACCAGGCCATGGAGCAAGTCGCCCGTAAGGCTGATCTGAAAGCCACCGGGTACTCTCAAATCAAGGAGGGCAAAGAGGGGCTTACTGGCACGCTGGGCAAGGCGGCGGCGGCCACTGCGCTAATCGCTATTCCCACCAAGGTTTCGGCCAACTATCAGACGCAAATCCGGCAAATGGCGTTATGGGCACACACCGCCGGCACAGACGCCGAACAGCAGATGGCGAACAAAATCAGTGAAGTGGCCGCGAAAAAAGGCATGGGCCAGCAGGCTTTGGCCCGGGCGGTCGGTGGCTTGATCGAGAAGGGTATCGACTGGGAGGAGTCGGTGGACTATGCGCCTCTGATTGCTGACCTGGTCGACGGCCAGGGCATGGAAGCGGAAACCATCGCCACCTTGTTCAGCGCTTTCAAGGAGGCCGGGGTCAAGAAGGAAGACATGGGCGCTATGCTTGGCCAGGTGGCCGCCGCCGGCGACATTGGCGCGTTCGGTCCAAAGGACATGGCCAAGTACATGCCGGCCCTGCTCGGTACGATCAAGCGTCTGGGCATGGAAGGCCCGGAGGCCGTGCGTTTTCTGGGTGCGAGCCTGCAGTCGCAGTTTTCGCAAACCCAGGACGCGGCGGCCGCCGCGACCAACATGAACAACCTGCTCAACGCAGTGATCAGCAGCACCAGCCAGGAGCGATTCGCAAAGCAGGGTTATGACCTGGCGGGCTCGATCCTGGCGGCTACCAAAAGCGGCAAGGCGTCCAACCCGGTCGAAGCCTTCATCATGCTCAGCGAGCAGTTGATCCAAAAACAGGATCCTGCCACGGCCAAAAAGGTTGCGGCGCTCAAGGCCAAGATCAAGGCATCCAAGGACGGCAGCGCCGAGGAAGAGCAGGCGATGGTCGCGCTGATTCAGGCGGCTGGCTTGGCGAACATCGTCAGTGACCAGAGTGCCAGTGACGGCTTGCTCGCGCAGATCAAGTACGGCAACACGATCAAGGACAACATGACCACCATCAAGGAGACCGATGGCAAGGCCAAGATCGAAGCCGACGCGGCGAAGGCCCGCGAAACGTCCAACTCCAAATGGAGCGCTGCGACATCGAGCATGGAAGCGACGATGACCAGTCTCGGTGATGCCTTGCGGCCTCTCACCGATTTGGCGGCCGATGGTCTGACCAAGGTTGGTAACAGCATGGCGGGCCTTGCCAATGAGTTCCCGAAAATCGTCAGCGGGACGACAGTGGCTATTGGTGCAATTGGCGCGGCGGTTGCGGCGTTTCAGACATTCAAGATCGGCAAGGGGCTGCTCAACCTGGCCCGTGGTGGTCTGGGTGGAAAAACGGGTGGCGTACAGAAGGTTTTTGTCACCAATGTGGATGCAAGGGGCGATGAGGAGGGCGTCAAGGGAAAGGCCGGAACCGCGTTGTCGGTGGTGGAGAAAGGACTGAAATCCGTCGCCGCTGCCCGAGGTAAGGAGAGTTTGGAGGAGGGGGCTGATCCGAAAGCCGGCGGGTTCGACCCAGTCGCCACGGGTCTGGATGTCGTATCGATGATTCAGGATGCTGTGGAGACAGGGGGCGGAGCTGAATCAGCCGATGGTGGTGATGGCGGGATCCGACGTGTATTCGTCGTTAACATGGCATCCATGGGCGGCATGGGTGATAGACGCCTGGGACGGCGGCGGAACAGAAACCAGCCTACTTCTCGACCGTCGCGTCGAAGATCAGCCGCCCCGCCACGGCCACCTCGTCCAGTTGGCCCGGTGCAGGCGTCTCCAGCAGCACGGCGATCTTCGGTTCCGCCGCGCAGCCCGGTTGTTAGAACTTTGCCACCGCCGGTTACCGCACCGTCACCGGCGCCAATACTGCCTGTTCCAGTGCCTCGTCCTCCTGTCGTGCCGAGTCCCGGCAAGCAGATGTTGACCTCGGTCGCCGGAGGCGTCGGTAAGGTTGGGAAAGCGGTCAAAGCAGTTCCAGGTGCCTCCCTGGTTGAAGCGGGCAGCATGGTGCTCAATACCTACCTGACCGCTGAAACTCAGGACGAAAAGGCGCAAGGCTATGGTGAAGCTGCGGGGACACTCGCAGGCACTATGGCGGGCGCCGCTGCTGGCGCGGCTATTGGTTCGGTGGTGCCAATCATAGGCACAGCCATCGGCGGCATGGTGGGTGCTTACGTTGGCAGCATGGGAGGGCAGCAGCTGGGCGGGTGGGCAGGATTGTCGATGTTTGGCAGTGATAAACCCAAAGAGCCCGCTGCACCGATTACGCCGATGCTGTTGGCTCCCAGACCTGGCCCTGCTGTACCCAGTCTGGCGACTATCGCGAACAGCTTGGTCCGGCAACCCGCTGCCGTTGTGGTCGAAGCGGCACCTGCTGCGCCTGCTGTGCCAGATATTGGAACGGCTGTCGCTCCCGTGTCACCTGTCACCAAACCG
>NZ_JACARZ010000099.1:0-31945 GCF_013386315.1 Pseudomonas sp. P7779
CAAAGTTGGAACTCGGTTAAGTGTGGGAGCGGGCTTGCTCGCGAAGAGCTCGCCTCGGTCTCAAGCGAACATCACACCATCTCGTTGCGAATCCACTCCACTACGAAGGTCCGCTTCGGCGCCCATCCCAGCAATTCCCGAGCATGCTTGCCGCGCACCCGGCTGTTGGAGCCCAGGCCATAGTTGGCCATTTCATAACCCCACTCGGCCTCGGCATCCGCCAATGGCCAATCCTGTGGTTTACCCAGCTTCAGCGCTTCGGCAATCGCGGTGGTCATGTCGACAAACGCCGCTTCGCCACTCTCCACAAAGTAGAAAGTGCCCGGCACATTCTTTTCCAGCGCCAGCACGTACAACGCAACCACGTCTTCAATGTGCACGTTGGACCAGATGTTCTGCCCGGTGCCCACATGCCGCACTACACCGCTTTTGCGTGCCTGCTTGAGCAAGCGTGGCAACTGCACGCTGTCGCGCTTGACGCCCAGGCTGTGACCGTAGATCAGGGTGTTGCAGATCACTGCCGAGTTCACGCCATCTTTGGCGGCAGCCAGGATCAGGTTGTCGATGGCCACGCGAGCAGCCTTGTCGACAGTCGGCGCCGGCAGGTTGTCTTCAAAGTAGATGACATCGCTGGACTTACCGCCCGACGCATCGCCAACGATGCTCGAACCGCTGGTGTGCAGGAAGGTTTTGTTGGAACCGCGCAGCGCGGCCAGCAAGGTTTCCACGGCGCCGCGATGGTCGCTGCTGGCGGCGTTGATCACCGCGTCAGCTTTCTTCGCCTGCTCGGTCAACAGCGCGCTGTCATCCAGCGTACCGATCACCGGCGTGATACCCAGTGCCGTCATTTCCGCAGCCTGTTCGGTGCTGCGCACCAGGCCGGTGACGTTATGGCCGGCCTTGACCAGGCCAGTGGCGATGGAACCGCCGATAAAACCGGCAGCGCCGGTAATGAATACGTTCATGGAGGTGTCTCCCTGCGTGAGTAATTGATGGCGTCAGTATTGCGGACCTATCCATTCCGAATAAGTCCGTATTGCCCAATTCAATCTTGCGCAGAGGTCACGAATCAGCTGGCGTAGCTGGCCAGCTTGCCCTGGATAAAGTCCAGGAAGCACTGGATGCGCAAGGCCAATTGCGAGTTGCGGTAGTACACCGCGTTGATCGGTTGACGATAGCCGCTGTTGAACTCGGCCAGCACCGGTATCAGGCGTCCGGTCTTGATGTCCTGGGCGGTCATGAAGTCCGATAAACAGGTGATGCCCTGCCCTTCCAGCGCCAGCTGGCGCAAGGTTTCACCGCTGGAAGCGGCGACACCGGGCTGGATTTGCCAGCGATCGCCGTGCACATGACGCAACGGCCAGTGGTTGAGGGTTTCGGTCTGGGTGAAGCCGAGCAAAGTGTGTTCAGCCAGTTCGGCAACGGTGGTGGGCGTGCCGTGCTGTTCCAGATACACCGGGCTGGCGAGGATATGCAGCGGGCTGCAACCCAGTGAGCGGGCGTGCAACGTCGAGTCGGCCAGGGCACCGATACGGATCGCGATGTCGGTGCTCTGTTCCAGCAGGTCGATGATCAGGTCGTTACTGTTCAGTTCCAGCTGGATATCCGGGTACAGGCGACGAAACTCGGCGATGTACGGCACGATCGCATGCAGCATGAACGGCGACGCCGCGTTGATCCGCAGGCGCCCCGACGGGGTTTGCTGGCGCGACGACAGGCGTTCTTCCAGGTCGTCCATCTGCTCGAGGATCACCTTGGCCCGCTCGAAGAAATACTTGCCCTCTTCGGTCAGGTCCATGCGCCGGGTGGTGCGATTGATCAGGGTGGTGTCGAGCTTGGCTTCCAGGCGCGACAAAGTGCGGCTGACCGCCGACGGCGTCTGCCCGACCTGTTCGGCTGCGGCGGAAATCGACCCGCATTCAATCACGCAGACGAAGATCTGTAGCTCATCGGATCGGGCTTTCAACGTGAATCCTCTTTATAGCGGCTGCACGGATACTAGCCGCATTACAGACTCAGGTTAAACACCTGTGCCAGATGCTGTTCATAACGCGCCACGTCGGCTTCGATGGCCGGGCGTTTCATCACGTCCACACAGAGGAAGGTCGGCAGGCCGGTCATGCCGAGGAACTCGTTGGCCTTGTGGAACGGGAAATACACCGCGTCCACGCCCTTGGCTTCGAAGAAGTCGGTGGGGTCGTCGAACGCTTGCTGAGGAGCGTTCCAGGTCAGGGACAGCATGTATTGCTTGCCCTGGATCAGGCCGCCGCTGCCGTATTTCTGCGACGAGTCGGAGCGGGTGCGGCCGTCGCTGGCGTACAGGCTGCCATGGCCTTCGGTGAAGACTTCATCGATGTACTTCTTGACGATCCACGGAGCGCCCATCCACCAGCCGGGCATCTGGTAGATGATCACGTCGGCCCAGAGGAATTTGGCGACTTCTTCGGCCACGTCGTAGCCGGCGTCGATGTGGGTTTCCTTGACGTCGATGCCGCCACGGTCCAGTACCGCCAGGGCGGCTTCATGCAGGGTGCTGTTGTAGCGACCGTCGGAATGGGCGAATTTCTTACCGCCGTTGAGCAGGAGTACTTTTTTCATAGGGGGTGCCTAAAGATTAAAAATGTCTGAAGGCAGGGTAACGGGGTCGGTGCTTTGGAATAAGCGTCGGAAAGGCAAAATACATTTGATTAAAAAGCACGAATCAACAGTTAATTCTTAACCACTGATCAGCAGATGACCTCCCAGCGCGGCCATGCCGATAAAGAACACCCGCTTGAACAGCACGGCACTGATGCGCTGGCGCAGGGCCTGGCCCAGCCACATCCCGAGCAGCGCGGGAACCAGCGCCAACAACGAGGCGTTCAATTCACCGCCGCCCAGGCTGCCACGCCAGAACAGCCCGGCTGCCAGCGCCAGCGTCGACACGGTGAACGACAGCCCCAACGCTTGCACCAGCTGATCGCGGTTCAAGCCCAACGCTTGCAGATACGGCACCGCCGGTATCACGAACACCCCAGTGGCCGAGGTGATCACCCCGGTCAGCACGCCGCACAGCGGGCCCAGCCAGCGCTCGGTGTCCGGGCTGACCTTGAACGTCGGCAGCAACAGCCCGCTCAAGGCATACACCAGCAGCGCGCCGCCCAACGCCCGCACCACCCAATGCCCGCCATCCATGCCCAGCCACACCGAGCCCAGCCCGGTGCCGAGGAAAATCAGCAGGAGCATCGGCCACAGGCGTTTGATCAACGCGCTCAGGTGACCGCCGAAGGCCAGTTGCCAGAGGTTGGTGACGGTGGACGGGATGATCAGCAACGCCGCAGCCTGCGCCGGCAACATAGCCAGGCCGAGCATGCCCATGGCGACGGTGGGCAGGCCCAGGCCGATGACGCCCTTGACCGTACCTGCCAGCAGGAAGGTGCCGATCACCAGCAATGTCAGGGCCGGGCCGAGGTTTTGGTAGAACGCGAGTAAGGTATTCATGGGTCGATTTTGCAGGTTTGGGTGATATCTGAAAATTCGCCATATACTGAGGCAGCCTCTTGTTTTGCATGAGGCAGATAGCCTCTTCGCGAGCAAGCCCGCTCCCACATTTTGAAAGGGTTCACAGATCTAAATGTGGGAGCGGGCTTGCTCGCGAAGAGGCCCGTACAGACACTGAGATCCCCAGCCCATGCACTTTGACCTGATCGACCTGCGCCTGTACCTGCACATCCTCGACACCGGCAATATCACCGCCGGCGCCAGCCGCAGCCATTTGTCCCTGGCGGCGGCGAGTGCACGGATCCGGGCGATGGAAGCCTCCCTGGGCATCGAGTTTCTTGAACGTGGCCGCCGTGGCGTCACCCCGACTGCTGCGGGTAAAGCCCTCGCCCGTCACGCCCGCCTGCTGTTGCAGCAAGCCGATCACCTGCAGCAAGACCTCGCGGAATACGCCAACGGCGTCAAGGGCCAGGTGCGCCTGCTGTGCAACACCACCGCCCTGAGCGAATACCTGCCGGAACTGTTGGCGGACTTTCTGCACGAGCACCCCAACCTCGACATCGACCTGCAGGAACTGCCAAGCCTGCGCATCACCCACGCCTTGCGCCAGGGCGCGGCAGACCTGGGGATCATTTCCGATGCGGTGGACACCCACGGCCTGCAAACCCTGCCCTTTCGCGACGACCCGCTGGTGCTGATCATGCCGCTGGATCACCCGCTGACCGGGCGCACCGTGAGTTTTATCGACAGCTTGCAGCACGACTACGTGGGCCTGGCCGCCGACAGCGCGCTGGCGGTGTACCTGGAGGAACAGGCATTGCACGCAGGCTTTCGCTTGCAGACACGCATCCGCGCTGATGGGTTTGACGGGCTGATTCGCATGGTCGCCCGGGGCGCCGGGCTGGGGATCGTGCCCCTGGCCGCGCTGGAACGCTGGCCGTTGGAGCGGCGCTTCAAGGCCCAACCCCTGAGCGAGGATTGGGCCTGTCGCAAACTGCTGTTATGCGCCCGCGAGTTCGAGCAATTGCCCGGTTACGCCGCCCAACTGCTAAACGCCCTCTCCCCCTGTAGGAGCGAGCTTGCTCGCGAAGCACGTCAACGATAACGCGGGCTTTCTGATTTAACCCGGCGCCCTCGGGTTTTTCGCGAGCAAGCTCGCTCCTACAAGGTTTTGGCGACCCTTGCGGAAGAACACGTAGTACACCGCCGACAGAATCAGCAGGAACGGCACCCCGAACACCAGCGTCATCTTGAACGCATCGGTGAAAAACGTGGTGATCATCACCGCGCCCATCAGCACCAGGCCCAGCAGTGTGCTGTAGGGAAACAGCGCCAGCTGGAACGACAGCTTCGCCCCGCCGTGACGCTTGCGGTAGCGGCGGAAAAACAGGTGCGTGAGGAAGATCATGAACCAGGTGAAGATCGCGCCAAACATCGAGATCGCCATCATCAGGGTGAACGAGCTTTCCGGGTACACCACGTTCAGCAGGGTCGCCAGGGCAATACCCGAGCTGGACAGCAACAAGGCGTTCAACGGGATCCCGCTCTTGCTCAAGGCGCCCATGGACTTGGGCGCAAAACCGGCGCGGGACAGGCTGAACATCATGCGGGTGGTGATGTAGAGCTGGCTGTTCATCGCCGACAGCGCAGCGATCAGGATCACGAAGTTCATCACCCCGGTGGCGCCGGGAATGCCGATGGTCTGCATCACCGTGACGAACGGGCTCTGGGCGTGGCCGGCCTGGTTCCATGGCACGATGGCCAACATCAGCGCCAGGGTCAGCAGGTAGAACACCACCAGGCGCACGATGGTCGCGCGGAAGGCTTTTTTCACCGCCTGCTCCGGGTCGGCCGCTTCACCGGCGGCCACCGCGATCATTTCCACGCTCAGGTAACTGAAGATCGAGACGATCACCGCGATCCACATGCCGCTCAACCCGTTCGGGAAAAAGCCGCCGTGGGCCGTGTAGTTCTGCACACCGTAATCCGGGTTGCCGGAGCCGAACACCACGTACACCGCGAGGATGATGAAGCCGACAATCGCGCTGATCTTGATCGTGGAAAACCAGTACTCGAAGTTGCCGAAGGTCTTGACGCTGATGGCGTTGAGTACGATCAGCACGCTGGAAAACGAGACGATCCACACCCATTCCGGCACGTTGGCAAACCAGTACTTCATGTACATCGCCACCGCCGTGACCTCGGCGCCCACCGCCAGCACAATCGCCGCCCAGTACGCATAGCGCACCAGGAAACCGGCCAGCGGGCTGACGTAAAACTCCGCATACGCGCCGAACGAGCCCGAGGTGGAATGCGCCACGGTCATCTCCGCCAGGCAGCCCATCAACAGCAAAGTGATCAGCGCGCCGATGGCATAGCTCACCAGCACGCTGGGCCCGGCATAGCCGATGGCGTAGGCGCTGCCCATGAACAGCCCGGTGCCGATGGCGCCACCGATGGCGATCATGCTCATCTGGCCGGAAGTGAGCTGGCGCCTGAGGCCCAGTTCGCGATTGGTGATTTCGGCAAAGCCTTGGTCTGGCGTGGTCACGTGGCGTGCCCCTTTATTATTGTGATTGCACTGCTTTCTGGTTGAAACACTGTTCCCTGTGGGAGCGGGCTTGCTCGCGAATGCGGTGTGCCAGTCAATACATCAGAGACTGATAGACCGCATTCGCGAGCAAGCCCGCTCCCACATTTTTTGCGCTGCGTTTACTCAGGTGACGCTGTGACGAACCTTGAACTGCGGCTGGTCCCAGGTTTTTTGATCGAGAATCTCACCCAGGATTTCCACCGCATCCCACACTTCAGCAAAGCTGGTGTACAGCGGGGTAAACCCGAAACGCATGATGCGCGGCTCGCGATAATCACCAATCACGCCGCGAGCGATCAAGGCCTGGATAACCGCGTAGCCTTCCGGGTGTTCGAAGCTGACGTGGCTACCCCGTCGGGCATGCTCACGCGGGGTGATCAGGGTCAGGTCGTGGGCGGCGCAACGGCTTTCCACCAACTCGATAAACAGGTCGGTCAACGCCAGGGATTTAGAGCGCAAGCTGGCCATATCGGTCTGGGCGAAAATATCCAGGCCACACTCCACCATCGCCAGCGAGGTAATCGGCTGGGTGCCGCACAGGTAGCGGGCGATGCCCTGGCTCGGCGCATAACGCGATTCCATGGCGAACTGTCGGGTATGCCCGAACCAGCCCGACAGCGGCTGCGTAACCACATCCACCAGCGCCGGGTTGACCCACACAAACGCCTGGGAGCCGGGCCCGCCGTTGAGGTATTTGTAAGTGCAACCAATTGCATAATCGGCACCGGCCTGATGCAGGTCGATCGGCACCGCGCCCGCGGAATGCGCCAGATCCCAGATCGCCAGCGCGCCACATTCATGGCTCAAGGCAGTCTGGGCCTGCATGTCGTACATGTAGCCGGTCTTGTAGTTGACGTGGGTGAGCATCACCACGGCCGTGTCCTGGTCGATGGCTTTCGGCAGTTCGTCCGGGCTGTTGACCAGGCGCAGGGAGTAGCCCTGTTGCAGCAGTTCGGTGAGGCCTTCGGCGATGTACAGGTCGGTGGGGAAATTGCTCGCTTCGCTGACGATCACCTTGCGGCTTGGCGCGCGTTCGCGTTGCACGGTCAGCGCGGCGCTGAGCACTTTGAACAGGTTGATGGAGGTGGTATCGGTGATCACCACTTCACCGTCGCGGGCACCGATCAGCGGTGCCAGGCGATTGCCCAGGCGCTGGGACAGGTCGGCCCAGCCGGCACTGTTCCAACTGCGAATAAGGCCATTGCCCCACTCCTCGGCGATCACCGCTTGCGCCCGTTCCAGTGCCGCTACCGGGCGCGCACCGAGGGAGTTGCCGTCGAGGTAGATGACCCCGGCCGGCAAGGCGAATTGGTTGCGCAATGGCGCCAGCGGATCCTGGGCGTCGAGGGTCAGGCAATGGGTGCGGGTGGTCATGGTCAGTCCTGTTGTTGTAGTAACAATGAGCCAAATAATGAACGAAGCTTTAGAGAATTTTCGTGCAAAGTGGTGGGCAACAGGCTAATTAAGCTGTAGGAAATTCGAATTTAACCCCCAAACACGCGGATTTATTCTAACCATGATTCTCGACGCCACCGACCTGCGCCTTCTGCATTTTCTGCAACAGGATGGCCGTATCAGTAACCAGGAACTGGCGGAGAAAGTCGCCCTGTCGCCGTCGGCCTGCCTGCGGCGTTTGCGCCTGCTGGAAAGCGAGGGAATCATCAGTGGTTATCGGGCGGTGTTGAACGCCGAGCAGTTGGGGATTGAGCTGGAGGCCATCGTCCACCTGTCGTTACGCCAGGATGTGGAGGATTGGCACGAGACGTTTATCAAGAAGGTGCAAGGGTGGCCGGAGGTGGCCAGTGCGTACGTGATTACCGGGGCGAGCAATTATGTGCTGCGGGTGCAGGCGCGCAACCTCAAGCACTTTTCGGATTTCATTGTGAACCACCTGAACCGCACGGCGGGGGTGATGGATATTCGGTCGGAGATCGTGCTGCAGAAGATCAAGGATCGGGATGATCTGCTCGATCTGGTTGTTCGCAAGTAGGCCAAACGATACAGAGCCAATGTGGGAGCGGGCTTGCTCGCGAAGGCGGAGTGTCAGTCACCGGAAATATTGACTGATCCACCGCATTCGCGAGCAAGCCCGCTCCCACATTTTTTTACCGCGTTCAGTCTTCGAGCGCGCGAACTCGTTGCATACGTTTCTGTTCGACAGGCGCCGCCGCAGGCTGCAACTCAAAGTCAAAATCAATCTGCGCAAACTGCCCTTCCACACCAAATTCCTTCGCCAGGTTTGCGTCCTCGCTGAAGCGAATTTCGGCGATCAACTCATCCCGCGTCGCATAGGCAAAATCATCATGCAGGTACGGGTCATCCGACAGGTTGATCTGGGTGGTCAGGTGCCGATGGCCCGGCGCCGAGATGAAGAAGTGGATATGCGCCGGCCGCTGGCCATGGCGCCCCAACTGGTCCAGCAACTGCTGGGTCGGCCCGGTCGGCGGGCAGCCATACCCCGACGGCACGATGCTGCGAAAACGGTAGTTGCCCTGGGCATCGGTCTCGATTCGCCGACGCAGGTTGAACTCCGACTGCGTGCTGTCAAACCACGAATACGTACCACCGGTATTGGCCTGCCATACATCGACAATCGCCCCCGCCAACGGCTTGCCATTGGTGTCGCGCACCTGGCCCTGCATGAACAGCGGCACGCCCGGGTCCTGCCCGTCGTCCAGCCGCGCCTCGAACTTGGACAGCGGCGCACCGGCCACGTACAGCGGGCCTTCGATGGTGCGCGGGGTGCCGCCGGACTTGCCGGCTTCCTCGTCCGCCGCGTCCATCAGCATGTCCAGGTAATGCTCCAGGCCCAGGCCTGCCGCGAGCAAGCCGGCTTCCTGGTTCTTGCCCAGTTCGTTGAGGTAGTTGACCGCCTTCCAGAACTCTTCCGGAGTCACTTCCAGGTCTTCGATGATGTTCACCGTGTCCCGCAGGATCCGGTAGATCAGCGCCTTGGCCCGTGGGTTGCCGCCGTCGTTAAGGTTGCCGCTGGCTTCTTCGAGAAACTGTTGGGCGTGAGCAGTCTGGGAAAGTCGGATGGTCATGGTGCAATCCTCATCTTGTAATTATTAGGTGAAAAAACAGACTCAGCGATCATCCTCACGGATCGACGATGGATGCCGGCACAGGGCATTCACTTCGATGGCCATGTAAGGATAAAGCGGCAGTTGCATCAACAGGTCATGCAGTTCCTGCACGCTGTCGACATCGAACACGCTGTAGTTGGCGTACAGCCCGGCGATGCGCCACAGGTGGCGCCATTTGCCTTGCTCCTGCAGCCGCTGGGAGAAGGCTTTTTCTTCAGCCTTGAGGCCGGCAGCGCGCTCGGGGTTCATGTCGACTGGCAGGTTCACGGTCATTTTTACGTGGAACAACATCGCAGGTGTCCTCTTGTTAGTTATCGCGACGGAAGAACGCCAGGCGCTCTTCATCGATGGCAAGGCCCAGGCCCGGAGCGGTGGAGACATGCAGGTGGAAATCGCGGTACACCAACGGCTCGGAGAGGATGTCTTCGGTGAGCAGCAGCGGGCCGAACAGCTCGGTGTCCCACGCCAGTTTGTTCAAGGTGAGAAAGGCATGGGCCGAGGCCAGGGTACCGATACCGCCTTCGAGCATGGTGCCGCCGTACAGGCCGATACCCGCCGCCTCGGCAATCGCAGCGGTGCGCAATACCGCACGCGGCCCGCCGTTTTTGGCGATCTTCAGGGCGAACACCGAGGCCGCGCCTTCGCGGGCCAGGTTGAAGGCATCTTCCACGCATTCGATGGATTCGTCGGCCATGATCGGCGCCGGGCTCGACAGGTTGAGCCGCACCATGCCGCCGCGGTTGTTGCGCGAGATCGGTTGTTCGATCAGGTCGATACCGTTGTCCCCCAGCACCTTGCAGGCGCGCAGGGCCACGGCTTCGTCCCAGGCCTGGTTGACGTCGACCCGTACACTGGCGCGGTCGCCCAAGGCTTTTTTGATCGCGATGACGTGGGCCAGGTCCTGGCTGACTTCACCGGCGCCGATCTTCAATTTGAAAATGCGGTGGCGGCGCAGGTCGAGCATCTTCTCGGCCTCGGCGATGTCTTTTTCGGTGTTACCGCTGGCCAGGGTCCAGGCCACCGGCAAGGCGTCCCGCACGCGGCCGCCGAGCAGTTCGCTGACCGGCAGGCTCAGGCGTTTGCCGAGGGCGTCGAGCAAGGCGCTTTCGATACCCGACTTGGCAAAGGTGTTGCCCCGGATGCTGCGCTCCAGGCGCAACATGGCGGCATTGATGTTGCTCGCGTCCTGGCCGAGCAGCAGCGGCGCGAAGTGCCGGTCGATGTTGATCTTGATGCTGTCGGGGCTTTCATTGCCGTAGCTCAGGCCGCCGATGGTGGTGGATTCACCAATGCCTTCGATACCGTCGGCGCAGCGCACGCGGATGATCACCAGGGTCTGGTTCTGCATCGTGTGCATCGCCAGTTTGTGCGGGCGGATGGTAGGGAGATCGACGATGATGGTCTCGATCGACTCGATGGCGCAAATCGGCATGGCAATACCCGTTGGGTTCTTTATAGATTTGGCCTGATTCTGTTCCGGATCTCTGCTGGCTTCCAATATAGAATGAGTCTCGAACAATACCCTTAAGGTATGAATGGAGTCTTTATGGAACTGCGCCATCTGCGTTACTTCCAGGTGCTGGGGGAAACCCTCAACTTCACCCGCGCCGCCGAACGCCTGCACATTGCCCAGCCGCCGTTGAGCCGGCAGATCCAGCAATTGGAGGACGAACTGGGTGTGGTCCTGCTGGAGCGTGGGCGCCCGTTGCGCCTGACCGAAGCCGGGCGGTTTTTCTATGAGCACGCCAATGTGCTGCTGGAGCAACTGGGCAAGGTGTGTGACAACACCCGGCGCATCGGCCTTGGGCAGAAAACCTGGCTGGGCATCGGTTTTGCGCCGTCGACGCTGTACGGCGTGCTGCCGGAGTTGATTCGCCGGCTGCGCAGCCACGATGGCTTGGAGCTGGAGTTGGGCCTGTCGGAGATGACCACGCTGCAACAGGTCGAAGCCCTCAAGGCCGGGCGGATTGACGTGGGCTTCGGGCGGATTCGCATCGACGACCCGGCCATTGTGCAGCGGGTGTTGGTGGAGGACCGGTTGGTGGCGGTGTTGCCCGCCGGACATCCCCTGCTGGGTGCCCCGGCCACCCTGGCGCAATTGGCCGCTGAACCCTTCGTGCTGTATCCCGGCAACCCGCGGCCGAGCTACGCCGACCATGTGATCGCGCTGTTCGATGCCCATGGCTTGAGCCTGAAGGTTTCGCAGTGGACCAACGAATTGCAGACCGCCATTGGTCTGGTCGGCGCAGGCATGGGCGTGACCCTGGTACCCGCTTCGGTGCAGGTGCTGCACCGCGCAGACATTGGCTATACGCCGGTGGTGGAGGCCACCGCCACGTCGCCGATCATTCTCAGCCGGCGGATCAATGACCAGTCGCCGGGGCTCAGTCATTGCCTGCAACTGGTGGAAGAGTTGATTTAAAAGAACACCACACATCCAATGTGGGAGCGGGCTTGCTCGCGAATGCGCAGTGTCAGTCACCGAATGAGTTGGCTGATGCACCGCATTCGCGAGCAAGCCCGCTCCCACAGTTGATCTCCGTTGTTTTTGCGTAAGGTGTTCACCCCCGCATGCGCCGGGCGTCGTTGCGCTGCAGCGTCTGGCTTGGAGACTCGTCGAACAGCTTGCGGTACTCGGCCGAGAATCGCCCCAGATGAGTAAAGCCCCAGCCCAGGGCGATTTCGGAGATGGTGCGCGTGGAGCCATGTTCGAGGATTTGCTGGCGCACGGCACCCAGGCGGTATTTCTTCAGATAGGCCATGGGCGACAGGGCGAAGTATTTGCGGAAGGCATCGAACAGCTTGAAGCGCGACACGCCCGCCGCCGCCTCCAGATCCTCCAGGTGCACCGCTTCCCGGGCGTTGTCGTGGATGTACTGTCGGGCACGAATCAAATAGTGCGGCAGTTTCACCCCCAGCACGTCCCGCAGCTCTTCGGAATAGTTGTTCGGCTGGGCCAGGATCAGGCCCTTGATCAGCGAGCTTTCCAGGTCCCGGGTAAACGCCACCTGGTCATACAGCTCGCTGCTGCGCTCCAGTTCGGCGATGAAATACCGCGCCATGCGCCACCACGACGCGGAAGCGCCGTCCACCGCGTCCATCGCCGACTCGAAGCGCAGCGGCGCTTCAATCGGCCGCTGCAGCAGGCCTTCCAGGGATTCGCTCATCGCCGCGCGGGTGATCACCACCTGCAACTTGCGGCAGTCGCCCGAGATCTCCAGCACCTGATGTTCGTTGGGCGAAATGATCACCCCCTGGTCACGGTTGGAGCTGAGCCGTACGCCGTTCTTGCTCAGTTCCTGCTCGCCCACCAGCGGCAAGGTCAGGCTGTAGCTGCTGAAGTGCTCGGCGTCTTCAATGTCGATGGTGACATCGGTGCCGTATTCGATAATCCCCAGCGTCGTGGCGCGGGACTTGAACACATTGGCGCTGTGGTGAAAGCGGATGCGCTCCGGCGTCGCGGTTTGCAGGCGGTGCGGCCCGCAAATGCCGGACATCCAGCTGCAGGCGCCTTCAAGGTCGAAGCGCTCGATACGTATATCGCGTGTATTGCTACTCATCACGGGGCACCCACGGCAATTGTGGCCGGCGCGCTCTGACGGCGCGTCCTGGTAGATCGACAGCAAGTTTTGCGCCACGCCAGCGGGATCGCCACTGGGTGGATAGCAACCGTCGACTAAGTGGATAACAAGCAGACTTTTCCGACAATCGCCTTGCAAGACAGTAGCGCATTCCGCCACCGCCCTGCACCGCCGTGGGTATTTCGTGCCCAACTAAGTGGCCCACCTTCCCCCATTAACCGGATAGCCCGGTGCCCCGCCGCAGCCTCTTAATGGCTTACCCGTCTAGCCATTATCAAAAAAGGTGCCTCCCATGAGTGGTGCAAGAAGCGTCGAGCAGTGGAAAAGCTTTATCGAAGGCTGCCTGGACTTCCGTCCGGTGGATGAGGTGTTCCGCATCGCCCGGGACATGTTCACCGAGCCGGAGTTGTTCGAGCTGGAGATGGAGCTGATCTTCGAAAAAAACTGGATCTATGCCTGTCACGAGAGCGAACTGGCCAACAAGCACGACTTCGTGACGATGCGCGCCGGGCGCCAGCCGATGATCATCACCCGCGACGGCGAAGGCCAGCTCAACGCGCTGATCAACGCCTGCCAGCACCGGGGCACCACCCTGACCCGAGTCGGCAAGGGCAACCAGTCCACCTTCACCTGCCCGTTCCATGCCTGGTGCTACAAGAGCGATGGCCGGCTGGTGAAGGTCAAGGCGCCGGGGGAATACCCGGAAGGCTTCGACAAGGCCACTCGCGGCCTGAAAAAAGCACGGATCGAGAGCTACAAGGGCTTCGTCTTCATCAGCCTCGACGTGAACGGCACCAACAGCCTGGAAGACTTCCTCGGCGACGCCAAAGTGTTCTTCGACATGATGGTCGCCCAATCGGCCACCGGTGAGCTGGAAGTGCTGCCGGGCAAGTCGGCCTACACCTACGACGGTAACTGGAAACTGCAAAACGAGAACGGCCTGGACGGTTATCACGTCAGCACCGTGCACTACAACTACGTGGCCACGGTGCAGCATCGCCAGCAGGTCAATACGGAAAACGGCACCGGCTCGGGCACGACATTGGACTACAGCAAACTCGGCGCCGGCGACGCGAACACCGATGACGGCTGGTTCGCCTTCAACAATGGCCACAGCCTGTTGTTCAGCGACATGCCCAACCCCACCGTGCGTTCGGGCTACGCCACCATCATGCCGCGCCTGATCGAAGAACACGGCCAGCAAAAAGCCGAATGGATGATGCACCGCCTGCGCAACCTGAACATCTACCCAAGCCTGTTCTTCCTCGACCAGATCAGCTCGCAGCTGCGGATCATCCGGCCCATCGCGTGGAACAAGACCGAAATCATCAGCCAGTGCCTGGGGGTGAAGAACGAGTCTGACGCCGACCGTGAAAACCGTATTCGCCAGTTCGAGGATTTCTTCAACGTCTCGGGCATGGGTACGCCGGATGACCTGGTGGAGTTCCGCGAAGCCCAGCGCGGCTTCCAGGGCCGTCTGGAACGCTGGAGCGATATCTCCCGCGGCAGCCATCGCTGGGAAACCGGGCCGACGCCCAACAGCGAATCCATCGGTATCCAGCCGGCGATGACCGGCACCGAATTCACCCACGAAGGGCTGTACGTCAACCAGCACCGCAACTGGCAGAAATTCCTGCTGGACGGACTCGACCAGCAAGCCCTGAAACTGCGGGAGGTGGAATGATGAATGCGCAATTGCAGTACCGGATCGAGCAGTTTTTTTATCGTAAATCCGAGCTGTGCGATGCCCAGGACTGGGACGCCTACGTGCAGCTGTTCGACCCGCAGAGTGAATTCCACCTGCCGCAGTGGGATTCGGAACATGTCTACACCCGCGACCCGAAGCGCGAAATGTCGTTGATCTACTACGCCAACCGCTCGGGGCTGGAGGATCGGGTGTTTCGCCTGCGTACGGGCAAGGCTGCGTCGGCCACGCCGATGCCAAGGACGCTGCATTTGATCAACAACGTGCGGATTGCCGAGCAACCGGACGGGCTGCTGGAGGTGAAGTTGAACTGGCATACGTTGTTCTATCGGCTGGCGACGTCGGAGCAGTTCTACGGCAGCGCCACTTACAGCCTCAAGCCCGATGGCGACAGTTGGTTGATCACCCGCAAGCATGCGCTGCTGCTCAACGACACCATCAACTCGGTGCTGGATTTCTATCACCTGTGACCTGATGCATTACACCTGTGGCGAGGGAGCTTGCTCCCGCTGGACCGGGTTGGCGCTCCAGTGCGTAGCGCTCCCGGCTTTTTGGGGCTGCTGCGCAGCCCAGCGGGAGCAAGCTCCCTCGCCACAGGTAAATCGCAGGCATAGAAAATCAAACTCGCGGAGTTCTGCGAATGAATCACAAAGTGGCCTTCAGTTTTGCCGACGGCAAGACCCTGTTTTTCCCGGTGGGCGCCAATGAGATCCTGTTGGATGCAGCCTTGCGCAACGGCATCAAGATCCCGCTCGACTGCCGCGAAGGCGTTTGCGGCACTTGCCAGGGCCGCTGCGAGTCCGGCGACTACAGCCAGGACTACGTGGACGAGGAAGCCCTCTCCAGCCTCGACCTGCAACAACGCAAAATGCTCAGCTGCCAGACCCGGGTCCAATCCGATGCGGCGTTCTACTTCGATTTTGATTCCAGCCTGTGCAACGCGCCGGGGCCGGTCCAGATCCGCAGCACGGTGAGCCAAGTGCAGCAGGTGTCGCCCAGCACGGCGATCCTGCACCTGCAGCTTGAAGCACCATTGGATTTCCTGCCGGGCCAGTACGCCCGCCTGTCGATTCCCGGCACCGACAGTTGGCGCTCCTACTCTTTCGCCAACCGCCCGGGCAATCAGTTGCAGTTCCTGATCCGCCTGCTGCCCGATGGCGTGATGAGCAACTACATTCGCGAACGCTGCCAGGTCAGTGATGAGTTGCTGCTGGAAGCGCCATTGGGTGCCTTCTACCTTCGGCATGTCACCCGACCGCTGGTGTTGGTGGCCGGTGGCACTGGTTTATCGGCGCTGCTGGGCATGCTTGACGACCTGGCCGCCAGCACCTGCCAACAGCCGGTGCACCTGTATTACGGCGTGCGGGGTGCGGCCGATTTATGCGAGGCAACACGCATAAAAGCCTACGCCGATAAGATCCCGGGGTTTCGCTACACCGAGGTACTCAGCGACCCACCTTCGGACTGGGCCGGCAAACGCGGCTACCTCACCGAGCATTTCGACCTGGCCGAATTGCGGGATCAATCGGCAGATATGTACGTCTGCGGCCCCCCTCCGATGGTCGAATCCATCAAACAATGGCTGCTGGATCAGGCACTTGATGGCGTTCAGCTGTATTACGAAAAGTTTACCGAGAGTAATATCTGACCCCTCAGCGGTATGAGGGGCTGGTTCGGTGTGCGATCAACCCTGAAAAAAACAAGTAGAAGGGAATGTTAATGGCGGATGACATGGTTAACCCGGTGGGCCTCAAGCGTGGCCTGAAGAACCGGCATATTCAGCTGATTGCCTTGGGAGGGGCGATCGGGACCGGGCTGTTCCTCGGCTCGGCGGGCGTGCTCAAGTCGGCGGGGCCGTCGATGATCCTGGGCTATGCGGTAGCCGGGTTCATCGCGTTCCTGATCATGCGCCAGCTGGGCGAAATGATCGTCGAGGAACCGGTGGCCGGCTCCTTCAGCCACTTCGCCCACAAGTACTGGGGCGGTTACGCAGGCTTCCTCGCCGGCTGGAACTACTGGGTACTCTACGTGCTGGTGGGCATGGCCGAGCTGACAGCGGTGGGCAAGTACATCCAGTTCTGGTGGCCGGAAATTCCGACCTGGGTCAGTGCGGTGGTGTTCTTTGTGCTGGTCAACCTGATCAACACCCTCAACGTGAAGTTCTTCGGTGAGACCGAGTTCTGGTTCGCGATCATCAAGGTGGTGGCGATTGTCGGCATGATCGTGCTCGGCTGCTACCTGCTGTTCAGCGGCACCGGCGGCCCGCAGGCCTCGGTGAGTAACCTGTGGAGCCACGGCGGGTTCTTCCCGAATGGCGGCATGGGGCTGTTGATGTCCATGGCGTTCATCATGTTCTCGTTCGGCGGCCTGGAGCTGGTGGGTATTACCGCCGCCGAAGCCAGCGAACCCCGCAAGGTGATCCCGAAGGCGATCAACCAGGTGGTGTACCGGATCCTGATTTTCTACGTCGGCGCCCTTACCGTGCTGCTGTCGTTGTACCCATGGAACCAACTGCTGCAAACCCTCGGCGCGTCGGGCGATGCCTACAGCGGCAGTCCGTTCGTGCAGATCTTTTCCTTGATCGGTAACGACACCGCCGCCCACATCCTCAACTTCGTGGTCCTGACCGCGGCACTGTCGGTGTACAACAGCGGCGTGTACTGCAACAGCCGCATGCTGTTCGGCCTGGCCGAGCAGGGCGACGCGCCGAAAGCGCTGATGAAGTTGAACAAGCAAGGCGTGCCGCTGCGTGCCCTGGGCATCTCGGCCCTGGTGACGCTGCTGTGTGTGGTGATCAACTACGTCGCGCCGCATGACGCACTGGAGCTGTTGTTTGCGCTGGTGGTTGCCTCGTTGATGATCAACTGGGCGCTGATCAGCCTGACCCACATCAAGTTCCGCAAGGCCATGGGCGAGCAAGGCGTGGTGCCGTCGTTCAAGACCTTCTGGTTCCCGTTCAGCAACTACCTGTGCCTGGCGTTCATGCTGATGATCATCTGCGTGATGCTGGCGATTCCGGGTGTACGGGCGTCGGTGTATGCGATTCCGGTCTGGGTCGGGATCATCTATGTGGCGTACCGGTTGCGGTTGAATAACGCGAAGGTAGTAACAGCGCAATAACCCATGTGGGAGCCCGCTCCCACATTTTGATCGTATTCCAAATGAAAAGCCCCGGTACTGATGAGTACCGGGGCTTTTTGTTGGGCCTTGATTACAGCGTGGAACGCACTCGCCACAGCTCGGGGAACAATACGGTGTCGAGCATCTTGCGCAGGTAGCCCACGCCTTCGGTGCCGCCCGTACCAGGCTGGAAGCCGATGATCCGCTCCACGGTGGTGACATGGCGGAAGCGCCACTGGCGGAAGGAATCTTCCAGGTCGATAAACTTTTCGGCCAATTGGTACAGGTCCCAATACCGGCTCGGATCGCGATAAACCTCGCGCCACGCCGCCTCCACGGAATCATCGTGAACCGTTGGCGCCGTCGGGTCGCGTTCGGCGCGCTTGGGGTCGATCGCCAGCCCGGCCTTGGTCATCAGGTTGATCGCCTCGTCATACAGCGACGGCGTGGCAATCGCCACCTGCAGCTCCTTCAACAACTCCGGCCGGTGGGCGTGAGGCCGCAACAGCGCCGCGCTTTTGTTGCCGAGGATGAATTCGATTTCCCGGTACTGGAACGACTGGAAACCCGACGACTGCCCCAGGTACGGGCGGATCGACTTGTACTCCGACGGCGTCATGGTCGCCAGTACCGCCCAGGCGTGCACCAACTGGTCAAAGATCCGCGACACCCGCGCCAGCATCTTGAACGCCGGCGGCAGCTCACCCAGGCGCACGTGTTCGCGGGCGGCCTTGAGTTCGTGGAGCATCAACTTCATCCACAGCTCCGAGGTCTGGTGCTGGATGATGAACAGCATCTCGTTGTGGTCCGGCGACAGCGGGTGCTGGGCGCTGAGCACTTTGCCCAGGTCCAGGTAGTCGCCGTAGCTCATGGACTCGGAAAAATTCAGCTCGGCGTTATGCCATTCTTCCGGCGGCTGGTAGTCAGGGGAGAAAGGACACTGGCTCATCGCGTGGGCTCCTTGAGCGGGCGGAGAATGGCTCGTACCGGGCTGGCATCGAGGTTGGCAAAACGCAGCGGCAGCGCGATCAACTCGTAATCGCCCTCCGGCACGTCGTCGAGGACGATGCCTTCGAGAATCGCCATGCCATGAGAGGCGACGGCGTTGTGGGAATCCATGGTCTTGGACTGCTGCGGGTCCAGGGACGGCGTGTCGATGCCGATCAGGCGCACGCCGAGGCTGAACAGCAACTCGACCGTTTGCGGGGCGACGGCGGTGAAATTCGAATCCCAGGCATCCAGCGGCGCCTGTTGATAAGTGCGCAACAGTACACGCTCCGGCAGGTTTTCCAGGCGGCCTTCCAACTGATGCGGCTGCACCAGCGCGCCGCTGCCCAGGCAATGCAGCACCCGGCACGGGCCCATGTACACATCCAGAGACACTTCGCCAATCGGCGCGCCGTCCGCGCTGTAGTGCAACGGCGCGTCCACATGGGCGCCGGTGTGGGGCGACAGGGTGATGCGTCCGACATTCACCGGGCACTCGGGGCCGAACTGCCAGACCCGCTCTTCCTGAAACGGCGTATCACCCGGCCAGGTCGGGGTCGCGGTGCTCAAGGGCGGGCTGATGTCCCACCACGTTTTTATTGGATTCATCTCAAGGCTCTCGGTCGTTACTGGGGTGAATGATACGAGGGCCGGCTGTAAATATCCTTGCGAATTCCAGCGCAAAGCGGGAAATCTTTCGCACTTACTGCGAGGAAATGGCTGATTGGCGCACAGATATTTCGTACCGACTCAATCCTTCAAACAACAAATATTCCCTGTGGGAGCCGGGCTTGCCCGCGATGAGGTCGGCACAGCTTGCCCTTCCATCGCCTGACACTCCGCCATCGCGGGCAAGCCCGGCTCCCACAGGGGTTGGCGGTGACTCACGGCTGTGCAAATGACTGCGCTTCTGGGCATCCCGATGTCGAGTCCAGACCACTGGCGGGCCGCCCAAGGCGATAGGGTTCGGACTTCCCTTCCACTGCCTCGGAATCATCATGTCCAAGCCAATCACCGTACTGCGCGACACCCATCCACTGCCGGTGCTGGACGCCTGCAAATGGGAAAAACTCGAAGGCGACCCGCACACCGTCAACCTCAACGCCTACACCAGCGAAGACGGCAGCAAGATCATGGGCACCTGGATCTGCACCCCCGGCAAATGGCGGGTGGAGTATGTGAAGTGGGAATACTGTCACTTCCAGGAAGGCTACTGCGTGATCACCCCGGACGGCCTGGAGCCGATCCATTTGCGGGCTGGGGACATCTTTGTGGTGGAGCCGGGGATGAAGGGGACGTGGGAAGTGGTCGAGACGGTGCGTAAGTATTTTGTGTTTGCCTGATCCCACCTCCTGGAAAGGGGTCGCCCTGGCCCCTTTTACCTCAACGACGACCGTCGCGCCCTTCTGATAAAAGCAGCACCTCCCTGCCCCTCTTCCAATAACAGTCGCTGTTATTCGTGACAACAACCCTTGATATTCGAAAACAATCAATTAGTATTTTGTGACAGAATATTGTGAGCGCCAAGTTCTTGAAAAAATCTCATGACGTAATGCGCAAAATACATAATCAAACTCACCAAACAGTACAACCACTACTTTAGTTATAGATAAGATTGACTTTTGACACCCCCTACACTTTGAGATAGCTTTCTTGCAACCGGTCTATACTCGAATCTCATAGCATTATAACCCGATGATAATAAGAGGTACGGAGAAGGTGCAGAACTTCACATAATCGCAACCTTCACTGCACATTGATGGAAAACGCGCAGCGATTTGAATTAGACTCCAATGAATCAGTTGATTACCCCATTGGTTTGTTCTAAGGACTCCACACGTCTTCCAGCACTTACTGCACGCGGCAGTCGAGACCGCGCTTTTGTAAAAGGATCAAGAAAATGCCTGAAAAAACAACACGTCTGACCATTCTCATCGACTTCCCGACCAAGCAGCGTCTGGAGTCGCTGTCCGAGGAAGTTGACCTTACTATTTCTCAGGTTATTCGCAAGCTGATTCGTGACCATCTCCAGCAATACGAGAGCCAAGTCCCGCCCTCCGTGCTGGAGCCGGAGAAAGAGGATTCATCGCTCTGCTCTTGATATATAAGCCTGGTTAATTTGCCTTTATAAAACTGTGCGGCATAACTTTCTGCTTATTTATCAGCTGGCGCGCAGTTTAATCATGAACACTGCGCGCCACCCCTCTCCAAGTTAAAAACTGGTGATGAACTATGCCCGTGAAACAGCAATGGCTTGCTTGTTATGCTCATCTAAGCAAAGAAATGAATGGGCCTGCTGTATCATCAGACACCGCGCAGCCCTGTACCTTGTTTTTCTCCATGAGCGACGGCACCCAGCGCGCGCATGTTTTTCATATCACGGCAGATAACTTCGAAGCCGCCTGGCAAACCGGTGTGCAGCGCTTGCAGGGAGCCTACGAACGAGACCGTGCGCAGTCAGGCAACATCGTCGAACGTTCATGGATACGCGTCGAATGCGCGATCAACGTAACCGCCATCACCTGGGCCGAACTCAATGCGCGCTTCAAGCGCCACAAGCGTAATTACTTCCGGCGCGGCATCGCCTTCGATGCGGCGCTGCACATCGCGATCACCGAACAGGAACTGAACGCCAACGCGATCCTGTATGGCGGCAACGCTATCAATCACGCGACCTTCAATGCCGGCAATTTTTCGGTGTACGCCAGGCGCCGTTTTACCGGGCTCAATACAGCCGACCTGATCGCCACACTTGAACCCGAGACCCCCGTGTTCCTGTTCGACACCAAGGGCGTTTTTTGTGCCGAAGACGGCGTGCCCCACCCGCTGAACCCTGGCCCGACAGAAACCGGCTGGCGCACCCTCGCAGCGCTGGAGCCCGGCATGGTAAAGGCGAGCATCATCAGCGCCGCAAGCTACCTGAGCACTCAGGTGCAGGGCGGCGGCCAGTTCGTCTACGGCTACTTCCCGTGCTTTGACCGGGCGATAAAAAACTACAACACCCTGCGCCACGCCAGTACCACCTATTCGATGATCGAGGCCTGGGCACTGACCGGCGACGAGGCGCTTAAATCCGCCATCGACCGCTCGCTGGCCTACCTTACCCAGGAACTGATCAAGTCCTACGTGCTGCCCGACGGCAGTGTGGCGGCATATCTGCTGGACACCGGTGACGAGATCAAACTGGGCGGCAATGCCGTGTGTTTGTTGGCGCTGGTCAAATACAGCGAAGTCACCGGCACCCGCCACTACCTACCCGTGCTGGAAGCCCTGGCCAATGGCATGGCCTGGATGCAGGACGCGACCACCGGCGCCTTCGTGCACGTCTTGCATGGCCGTGACCTTACCGTCAAAGAGGCGTTCCGGATCATCTACTACGACGGCGAGGCCGCGTTCGGGTTGATCCGCCTCTACGGCCTCACCGGCGATGAGCGCTGGTTAACCGTGGTGGAAAAAGCCTTCGACTACTTCATCGAAAAACAGCACTGGCGCGAGCACGATCACTGGCTCAGCTATTGCGTGAACGAACTGACCCGCTACCGACCTGACGAAAAGTATTTCCGCTTCGGCCTGAATAACGTCGCCGGTTATCTGGGGTTCGTGCAACAGCGCATCACCACCTTTCCGACGCTACTGGAATTGATGATGGCTGCGCAGCAGATGCTCGAACGCATCGC
Organism: Pseudomonas sp. P7779; assembly: GCF_013386315.1. Classification (NCBI taxonomy): domain Bacteria; kingdom Pseudomonadati; phylum Pseudomonadota; class Gammaproteobacteria; order Pseudomonadales; family Pseudomonadaceae; genus Pseudomonas; species Pseudomonas sp. P7779. Next base: position 22,230 of record NZ_JACARZ010000099.1, read on the forward strand.
CCAGCAAGCGCAATTGCGCCACCTGCTCACCGAGATCGACCTGCACGCGTTTTACCGCGCCCTGCATCATCGTGCGCGCTATTTGTTCAACGGGTATTTCTGGCCGGAAACGGCGATGTATTTCGCCAATCCTGCGCGCATTGCCGGTTCGTTTTTTATCCGTCACCACGCGTTCAGGGTGCGCATCGACGACGTGGAGCATTACCTCTCGGGGCTGATTGCCTACCACCGCTACCTGCTCGACGGCGCGCCGCAAGTGAGCCTGGCCCAGGACGCAGCGCCCCTCGGCTGGGTCTGGGACGCCAACACCCTGGCTCGGGTGACACACGGCACCTGGGCCAAACAGCCACCGCCCGGTTGGTACACGTCGGGTTTGACGCCGTCCATGCAGTTTTTCAAACCCCAGCGCATGCTCAATCGGCACCCCAGCAAGGTGGGACCGAACGAAGTGCAGTCAGCGCTGCGCTGGGCCCAGGCCAGTCCTGAGCGACGCCCCTCGGCGTTCTTGTGTGTAGACCCGACGCCCTACCTGGACAGCGGCCTGCCGGTGTTACAGGTCGCCGATACCAGCGAGGCCATGCTGCAAATGGGTCGATACGCCAGGCAGCAATTCACTGGCCAGGTGTTCGGCGTCACCGGCAGCTTCGGTAAAACCACCGTGGTCGCCATGCTCGGCCACGCCCTGAAACACTGGGGCGAAGTGGGCCACACCGAGGCCAACGCCAACCTGCCCCATGGGATCGCCTGGAACCTGGCGAGCATGCCCCGTCCGGCCAAATTCTGGGTACTGGAAATGGCCGTGGGCCGCATGCCGATTAACTCGGAGCTGGTGCGCCCACACATTGCTATCGTGACCGGGCTGGCTCCGGCGCACCTGGAATACCATGGCACCCTGGAAAACCTGGCGCGTAAAAAGAGCGCGATCTTCCGCTCGATGGCACCGGGTGGGCACGCGGTGCTGTGCCGCGATATGCCGCACTACGAGGTGTTCGCCCAGGCCGCCGAAGTCGCGCGCTTGCACGTGACCAGCTATGGCGAACACGCCGATGCCGATGTGCGCCTGCTCGACGTGTGCAGCGAGGCCGACCGGGTCTACGTCACCGCGCAACGTGACACGCAACGGCTGGATTTCAGCCTGAGTGCTCGCGGCCGACACATGGTGCTCAACGCACTGGGGGTGCTGGCGTCGCTGTTCGCCGCCGGGCTTGACGCCGACCAGGCACTGGAAGTGCTGACCGGCTTCCAACCGGTGGAAGGTCGCGGCAATATCCGCTCGATCAAATGCACCGACGGGCATTTCCAGCTGATCAACGATGCGTACAACGCCAACCCCGGCTCGATGGCTGCGGCCTTGCGCTCGATGGCCGACCTGCCCGTGGCCTCGCGGCACCGGGTAGTAGTGTTGGGCGACATGCTGGAGCTGGGCCCCGACGCCCAGCGCTACCACCTGGAATTGGCTGACTCGCTGCGCGCGGCGGCGCCCCGGCATTTGGTGCTGTGCGGACCGCTGATGCGTGAGGTGTACCGGGTGCTGCGCAGTGAGCTGTCAGTGCAGTGGTTCGAGGATGCCACGGCATTAGGCCAGGCGTTGGCGCGCCACCCCGGCCAGTGGTTCCAGGCGGGGGATTGGGTACTGGTGAAAAGCTCCGGTGGTACCGGGTTGTCGCAGATCTGTGATTGGCTGAACACGACCGAACAGGCGGTGCCGGCGGGTTAGCCCGCGCAGCCCGCTGCTGTCTTCAGGCCAATGTCATTGCGCAGTTGGTGAAACATCGCAGGCACACCCTGCGCCTTGACCAACTGCGCCTGATGCCCGGCGCGAATCAACGCCCGGTAAAAACGCTCCTGCAACACAAATGGGGTTACCTGGTCATCCACGCTGCCAATCACGAACAACTGCCGCGCAGGCGCAACGGCAATGCCGGCCAGGTGCTCCAGGGGATCGTAGGGGTGCAATAAACCATTGGTGTCGCGTCCCGGACGCGAAGGCAGGCCTTTGCTTTGACGCAACATCTGCGCGCGCTGCACCAGGGCAAACGCGCCGGAAGTCATCACTGCACACTTCACATCGGTACGCCCCAAGGTCAACACCGCCGCGGCCACCGTGGCGCCGCCGCTGTGCCCCAGCAACACAAACTGCCCGATGCCGTAACGCTTGCGCAGCTCGTTGAGCGCAGCGTCCAGCACAATGAATTCCCGCGCCTGGCGCCGCTGCCCATGGTTGCCGCTGGAACCGTAGGTGCCAGGTCGCGCCACAATCACCACCGGTACGCCCGCACGCCGGCTCAGGGCCTTGGCCTGCCTGGCCTTGGCGGCCAGGGTATTGCCACGGATCGACTCGGGCGAGCGGTGCATTTCCACGTTGCGGTCGCCATGAAACATCACGATCACCACGGGCGCACGGCTCAGCACCGCCCCGGAAAAATAGCGAATGCACTCATCGCCCCCGGCCAACTCAACCCAAAGTGCAGAGTCGACCTGGTTGCAGGTCGACTGGTCGGCCGGGGTGTTCCAAAGCAACGGTGTCGAACCCTCACTCAGGGCCCACGCGCCCGGCACGCCGGCCCACAACAGCATCCACCACAACGCAAACCTGGCCACAGCCACCTCGCCTAACGCTCGCGCAAGGCCTCCCGCGCACGGTTCATGGGCTTGATCAAATAGTCGAGCACGGTTTTCTGGCCGGTCTTGATATCCACCGAGGCAATCATCCCAGGCACAATCGAAAACGACTTGCCGGCCTTGTTTTTCAAGGTGTCAGCGTCGGTGCGGATGAACACTCGATAGTAAAAAACTTCTGGCTTGACCTCGTCCTGGATAGTGTCCGGAGAAATGGTCACGACCTTGCCGTCCATGCCGCCATAAATGGCGTAGTCGTAGGCGGTGATCTTGACCTTGGCCACCTGGTCGGGATGGATAAAGGCGATGTCTCGCGGGGAGATACGCGCCTCGATCAACAACTGCTCATCCAGGGGCACAATCTGCATCAGGCGCCCGTTGGGCGGGATAACCCCGCCGATGGTGGTGACCTCTATCCCCTTGACGATACCGCGCACCGGCGAGCGCAGGGTCAGGCGGGTCACCGAGTCGGAGCGCCCGCGCATGACTGACGACAGCGTCTCGACGTCGGCATTGACCTTCGCCAGGTCCTCACCGGCCCGCACCATATACTCGGAGCGGGCCTGGGTCAGTTTCAACTCCAGCTCGGCCTTTTGGCGCTTGAGGCGCAACACCTCAACGTTGCTGGCGGCGCCGACCTTGGCCAGGTTTTCGGTGATTTCCAGCTCGCTACGCACCAGCCCGAGCGACGATCGCACGCCGGCCAACGATTCTTCGAGGCCCTTGCGCCGAGTGTTGAACAGGTCGGTTTCGGCGCGCACCAGTGCGGGGTAACGCTCAAGCTCCGGGGGGAACAGTAACGGTTTGCCGTCTACCTCGGCCTGCAAACGCGCGACGCTGGCCAGCGCCGCCCGGTACTTGGCGGCACTTTCATCAAAGTTGGATTCGGTCTTGGTCGGGTCAAGCCTGGCCAACGTCTGGCCATTTTTGACGATATCGCCCTCCCCCACATTCAACTCCGTGACGATGCCGCCTTCCAGCGACTGGATGATTTGCTCACGCGAGGTCGGGATGACTTTGCCGCTGCCCGTCGAGACTTCGTCCACTTCAAAAAAGTAGGCCCAGGCACCAAACGCAATCAGCATGACAAACACCCAGCCCACCACGCGCATGGCGCGCACCACGGTGCGTTCATCCACGCCGTCGTGGGTATGCCGGGCGCCTTCGTCTTCGGTGGCGAGCAGGGGTATGGTTTTCGGCGCAGGGCTTTTCACTGGTTTTTCCCCTTCGGTTTGGACAGGCGCGCAATCGCGTTGTCTTTGCTGTCATCGACGATGATCTGGCCGTTGTCGACCACGATCACCCGATTCACCAGGCTCAATACACTCATGCGGTGCGTGGCGATAATCAGCGTGCGGTGGGTTGCCCAGCGGTCGAGGTTGTGGATCAACTGGCGCTCGGTCGCTTCATCCAGGGACGCGGTGGGCTCGTCGAGCAATACGATATGCGGCTGGCGAATCATCAGCCGCGACAGCAGCAGCGACTGACGCTGCCCGCCCGACAGGCCCAGGCCACCTTCCAGGATCATGTGGTCCAGGCCGTCGGCGAACTTGCCGATGAAGTCGCCCGCACCGGTCAGCGCCAGGGCCTGGAGGATTTCCTGATCGCTGGCATGCGGCGCCCCCATGATCAGGTTGTCGCGCAGCGTGCCGTGGAACAGCCGCGAGTTTTGTGTCATCAGCCCCACGTCGCGGCGCACGTCGGCGGGGTCGATGTGGCTGAGGGCAACGCTATCCAGGCTGATGGTGCCGGCCTTGAGGTCGAGCATCCCGGCCAATGCCTGCAACAGCGTGGATTTACCCGCGCCGTTACGCCCCAGAATCGCGATGCGCTCGCCCGGCTGGATCTTCAGGTCGGCCACACGCAGCGCCGGCACGGGGGCATCGTCGGAATACTGGAATGTGGCCTGGCTCAGCGCGTATTGGCCTTTGATCACCGGCAGGTGCACGCGTTTGCTGCCCTCGGGATGGTCCACCGGCAATTCCATGATCCGGTTCAGGCCTTGCAGCGCAACCTTGGCCTGCTGCCAGCGCGTCAGCACCTGGGTGATCTGGGACATCGGCGCCATCATCCGCGACGCCAGGATCGACGCCGCGACAAGGCTACCGGTGGTCATGTCGCTGGCCATGACCATGGGCGCACCGAACACCACCACCACGGCAAACACCGAGCCCTGCACATTGTTGCTCCAGGCCACCAGTTTGTTGGTGAGCAGGCGCAGGCGCAGGCTGGCGTCGCCGCAGGTGGCGTTGTAGTGATTCCATTGTTGCTGGAAGCGCTGTTCGGCCTGCAACGCCTTGATGTCGTCCAGGCCTTGTATGGTCTCCACCAGCATGGCGCTGCGCAACGAGCTTTCACGCATCGACTCATTCGCCAGTGCCGCGAGTTTTTTCTGCGCCAACAGCCCGGGCACTATCAGGAACAGCACAGCCACCATTGGCACCGCCACCAGCGGGCCGGCGATCAACCAGTAGATCACCAGAAACAGCAGGAAGAACGGCAGATCGGCCAGCGCCGTGGCGGTGCTGGAGGTGATCAGCTCACGCAGTTGTTCCAGTTCCTTGAGCTGCGAAATGAACGAGCCGGTGGACTTCGGCCGGGCGCTGTTACGCAAGCGAATGGCATGCCCGAACACCAGGTCGGAAACGCGCAGATCCGCGCGTTTGCCGAGCATGTCGGTGATGCGCACACGGGTGATGCGCATGATGAAATCAAACACCAGCGCCAGCATCACCCCGCCAAACAGCACATACAGGGTGGGCATGGATTCGGCCGGGATCACCCGGTCGTACACCTGCATCGAAAACAGTACCCCGGCCAACCCCAGCACGCTGGTGACCAGCGACGCGAGCATCACATAGCCATAGGGCCGCAGGTCGCGCAGCACGATGTTTTTGAACCACGCCTTCTCGTAAGGCTTGATGTAGTCGTCGACACGCCGGTCACGCACTGCCGCCATGGGTCGCAGAATCACGCTCTTGCGCGCTTGCTCCAACAGGTCCTGGCGGGTGAGCCGGCTTTGCAGGCCGCCGTCGCCGCTGTAGGCGATGCCCAGGTTGTCGCCGTCGCCGAGGGTTTCGAGCACACCCACCTGGCCGTCGGCAAATTGCAGCACCACCGGTAATTGGCGCTGCATCAGCGTGGTTTCGCTGAAGTCGGCAATCACGCAGTTCAACCCCGCCTGGCGGGCCATCTGCCGTACCACCTCTTCCACCGAAGCGCCTTCGGTCCATTGTGCGGCGATGCGCACGCTTTGGGCCGAGCATTCCAGGCGGTAATGCCGGGCCACGCTCAGGACGGCCTCCAGCCACACTTCATAATCCACTGCGGGCGCCGGGTTCAGCGGTGTTTGTACTGCGTTGGTTTCGTCCGCAAGCATCACAGCATCATTCATGGCCGAATCTCCACACCTTGCAGGGTGCTGTTGTCCAGGTGGAACGCCGTGCGCAGTGCGCCCGTGTTGTAGAGGCAATCGATTTTCAGGCGGCGCAGGTCAGCGGCGGTGTTTTCCCGGTCCATGCGTGCCTGGTGAATTTCCTGCTCGGCATTCAGCAGGTCGAGCAACGGCCGTGTGCCCAGTTCGAGGTACTGCTGGCGATACAGGTCGCGGGTTTCGGAGATGCTGCGCTCACGAAAATCCAGGGTGGATAGCCGCTGGCTGAGGCTTGAGATTTGATCCCGCGCCTCCAGCAACCCCTGGCGAACCGCAAGGCGCGCGGCGTCGTTGGCGGCATCGGCGGAACGCAGGGCCTGTTGCGCGGCGGATTTGCGAGCGGTGATTGCGCCGCCCTGGTACAGCGGCATTTTCACGTTGAGAAATACGCCATAACGGGTACGGTCGCGGCCGCCGGGGACGTTGCTGTCGTCGTTGTTGTCCAGGTAGTGCGTGATGGACGGGTCCAGCGACACGGTCGGCAACGCCTCGGCACGGGCTTGTGCAATCAGCGCCAGCGCATCGACACGCTGCGCCTGGGCGATCAGCAGGGTCGGCGTGACTGCCGTATCGGGTACCACGCCCACGCAGGATTGCTCCAGGCTTGCCGGAAAACCATGCGCCACGCTCACTGGCGCCTGCGACCCGAGCAGGCTGCTCAACGTGCTGCGCCAGCGATTGAATTGCGCGGTGAATTGCAATTGCGTCGCCACCGAGGCCTCGACCCGCGAGCGGGCCTGGATCAGGTCCGAACGGGTGCTGGCGCCCATGTCGCTGCGCTTTTTGGCCAGCTCTGCAATCGCCGAAATGCCGTCGATTTGCTCGCGAGCCAGTTGCACCAGCAACTGCGAGCGCTGCAGTTCGATCACGGCGAACGAGGTATCGCGCGCCACCTGATCGATCGACAGCAACACCGACGCCTGGCTGGCACTGACCCGCGCCAGCGCACTGTCGACAGAACTTGAGACCTTGCCGAAGTCATAGAGCATCTGCGACGCCGACAACGAAAACGCACGGCTCTGGCCGTTGCCCCTCAGGCCGCTGTCGTAGCCGGAGTTGAAGCCACCGCTGACTTGCGGGTAATAGCCGGAACGGGCGATGTTCACGTTCTCGTTTTGTTGGTACAGCTGGCCGATCGCCTCGGAAATTGCCGGGTGCCATTCCACCGCCAGTTGAATGGCGCGTGTCAGGTCAAGGTTGCTCGGTATGACGTGCTCGGGTGCCACCGGTGCGCTGACGCCCGTTGGCCCGCCGGGTAAATGTGTGCCCAGGTTGCTCGGGCTGATGATGTTGACGCGTTCTTCATCGTCGATATACGACGCTGCCATGACCGGCGCACGCTCGGGCGCGATCATTGCGACTGCCAGAATTACGGCAGACAGCTGCTTGGCCAAACTCTTTTGCCTCACTGCTAGTCACCTGACTGTTGTCAAACCTGATGAGTACAACAACGGACCGTGACTGACGTCACGGCCCATCGCTGCATTACCGTTGGTAGGGAAAACCGGGCATTGCGGCCCGGCCGGCAGGGGTGGCGTTACGCCACGCTGATGCCGCTCTGTACCCAGAGCTGATGGGTTTCATCTTCCGGACTGGTGTAGATCACGTACTCAAGACCGTTCTCTACCTGGGTCGCACCGGCGCTCCAGTCACCTGTCAGGTGCACGCTGTCCTGATCGTCGCCCTGGATCATCAAGCGATCCGACTCAGGCCCGGTGATGGACACCAGGTCTTCGAGGCTCAGGGTCAGGTCGACGGCGCTGACATCGTTCAGGTCGATGCTGTGCACCCCGCTGACTGTGCCAATCAGGTCGGTGAGGTTGATGGCTGCATCGCCGCCTTCCCACAACAGCCCGTCTGCACCCGCGCCAGCATCGACATGGGTGAAGTCGGTGTCGTCGGCCACCACGGCATCGTGGTGATCGCCGTCAACGTTGGCGCCGTCATCCGCCGCCTGGTCCACCGCACTGTGGGCAGCGGCAATGCCGGCACCTTCAGTGGCTGGCGCACCCGGGTTGGCGTCGTCCCAGACCAGGTCGCGATCCGGCGAGTCGATGCGCACGTAGAGGTCGGCGGTGTCTTCCTGGCCGGTTGGCGTGGTGAGCTTGTAGGTGAATTTATCCACCTGGCCAATCTCGTCCAGCGTCAGCCCGGCATGCGGGGTGTAGACGTACTTACCATCGGCAAACACGGTCAATGTGCCGTGGTCACCGTTGATTTTCGTCCCCGTTTGCCCAGGAATCACATAGACCCCGTTGACCAGCACACTGAGTACCGTCAGCGGCGAACCGAGGACATCCGGCCCGGACAAGCTGTCGGACAGCAGGTTGCCAGTCGCATTGCTCATTGCACCGGTCACGAACTCCGTGAGGGAGGTGGTAGTGAGCTTCTGCGCAATGTGCAGCGCACTCAGCGACAGCACGGCACCGGTCGTCCCGGTCACGCGATAGGTCCCGGCATCCAACCCTTGGAACGTGTGGTTCGCCTGGGTAGTGGTCTGCTGCGTGACCCATTCGTTACCGATGAACTTCTGCAGATTGACGGTCGTGCCTGGCAACAACGCAATGCCGGTGACGGTGACGTTGATCGCAAGCTCTGCGGTCGTGCCCGTGGCAACGTTGATCTCGGCACCCGTACCCGTACTGCTGCCGAGCAGTGCCAGGTTGTAGCTCAGGGTCGCCAGGTCGGCCTGGGTGACCAGGTTGACGATGTCGATCTGCGCCGAACCCAGGTCATCATTGGCAACCGTGTTGATCACGCCGGGCGCAGATGGATCGGTAGCGCTCCAGTCCACGTTGACACTCGGGCTGTCGATACGCACATACAAGGTTGCCGAGGCCGAAGCACCGGCACCATTGACCAGGTGATACTCGAAGGCATCCACCTTGCCGATGCTGGCGACATCGCCGTTCGGGGTGTACTTGTACTCGCCGTTGGCGAAGATGGTCAGCTGACCATATTGGCCCTGCAGCACCGTGCCGGTGGTGGCGTCGGCATCGACGAATTCGCCGTTGACCTCGACCTGCACCTTCACTGGCCCGCCGGTTCCCGGTTCATCCGGTTTACCGCCAATGCCCGGGTCGGTGATGACGTTGCCGGTGACATCCGGCCCTGCTTCCCCGGTGAAGTCGGTGAGGCTGTCATTGGTGACGCTCAACTTGGCCGTGGCCCCTGCACCAACGCTGACCAGGTTGGGGTCGAGCTTGAGGGTAAAGCGATACTGCCCGGCTTCCAGGCCTTCGATTTTGGCGCTGGAGCTTTGTCCGAACAGCCCCAACAGGTCGAGCAAGCCCGAACCGTTGCTGCCTTGTTGCACCGGCAACCATCCACCGGCACCGTCGCTCACTTCCAGCGTGGCAGTGAAGCCACCGCCCAACAGCGAGACCAGGTCGGCCTGGGCAAACTGCAGGTTCAGCGTTCCGCTGGAACCCTCGGCAACCGAGAACTCCTGCTGCTTGGTGTGATCGCCCAGAATGATGCCGCCGACACCCAACAGGGTGAACACGCGCATATCGGCCAGGCCGGTGTTGGATGTTACGGGTTTGATGGTTACTTCGCCGGTGGCGAGGTCGTCGAAGGCTTCGAGGTCGGCGTCGGCGTCGGCGTCCGCATCAGCATCGGCATCGGCATCGGCGTCAGCATCCGCGTCGGCATCGGCATCGGC